>MUZZ01000181.1:0-11266 GCA_003266075.1 Methanosphaera sp. rholeuAM74 | reverse complement strand
ACCGAATGTGGCAAACTAGAACGCTCCCCAGAAGCGACAATAGTATCAAAAGCAGGTTTAATAGATCCATTAATGGTCATATCAAACTCCAACGTAGCAGCAGCATACTTTTCAGTACTGGTAAAATCAATCTCACCAATAGCATTTTCTGCAATGCCAATAGAATTTCTTATTCTGGTAATCTCAGATTTTGTCTTAGTTTTCCGTTTATCCTCGATGACCTTTGATGAGACAATACTGGAGACGTCATCAGACAAATACCTTAAAAACTCAAAATCCAATGATTTTTCTACGCCAACCTTTCCCTTGAGCAAATCCTTCAAATCAGATAACTTCTCTATATCCCTGACTTCAACGCTAGATTTATCTAAAGCATCCTCCCTATCAATACTGTTAACGTATAATACAGGTTCATCAGTTATAATCATGTATGCAAAACTGGAAGGATAGAAATCAGATACATATTTAATGTTTTCAGCGTTATAGACGAAAAATGAATCTATACATTCCTCGTTAAGTTGTAACATTATCTCTTCATTCTTCATAACAAAACCCCCAAATATAAATAGATTTAAATAATTAATAATATAAATAATATTTAATATAAAATATATGGTGAATAAATATGGTTACTTTTTCAAAAACAGAACTTAAAGATTTGAGTATAGCAATAACCGTGATAACATTACTGTTTGCATATATTTTCAATGGAAGAAGCTTTGAAATAGGAAATCTAATAATATTAATACCAATATCATTATTTACCGTGGGATTGAGTTTCATACTACATGAACTGGGACATAAGGTTGTAGCACAGAAATATGGATTTTATGCTGAGTTCAGAAAATGGAATGAAGGATTAATCCTCGCAATAATAAGCAGTTTCCTAGGATTCGTATTTCTTGCACCGGGAGCTGTTTACATAGCATCACCATATGGTACGATAACCGAAAAGGAAAACGGAGTAATATCCGTTGCAGGTCCACTGGTAAACATAGTACTGGCAATACTATTCCTATTTGCAGGATTAAGCATAAAGGGAATGATAAACGTGAATAATTTTGATTTTATGATTTACCTACTGATTACCTGTACTATAGGATGTAGTGTCAACAGCTTTCTTGCATTGTTCAACCTACTTCCAATACCAATGTTAGATGGATCAAAAGTGCTGAAATGGAATATATTCATATGGCTTGCGGTCATAGTGATTGCGGGAGTACTAACCTATACATCCTACACAATACAACTGATATAGCTTTGATATGATATTAGAAGATATATGGAAATAAAGCAACACTATCAAAAACGTAAATTCAAATAAATTAGATTATAAGTAATGATAACTATGTTAAACGATACTCCGATAAAATATAAGAAATCCACGCATAGAAGTGTTAACCCAGAGGAAACCTTAAAGAAGGTATCAGAGGTCACATCAAGTATTGGATTGACCAGAACATCCAACATAACCCATCTTGACAGGCTGAACATACCGGTTTACACATCCATAAGACCATTAGCACATGAAGGAGCCGTTAGTGTCTATGCCGGTAAAGGACCGACAGATGTACATGCCAAAGTTTCCTCGATAATGGAAGCCATTGAAAGGTACTCTGCTGAAATGCAGGGAAATGATGAGACATACGTCCAAGCCTATGATAGTAGTAGCTGTCTAAACCCCAATGACTTGATTCTGCCTAGTGGATATGAGTATGTTGACGAAAAACTTGAATGGGTTATGGGAAAATCCGTGACAACAGACGATTCAATGCTCGTTCCGGCAAATGCCACCTTCCACCCATACAATAATGACTCGGTAAAGCATTTATTTCTATCAAACACTAATGGTTTGGCATCCGGAAATGTTTTGGAGGAAGCAGTGTTTCATGGCATGATGGAAGTAGTAGAACGGGATTCTTGGAGCTTCTTTGAAGCCTATAAGATGGAAGTTCCAGAGGTAGTCTGCCAAGACTCAGAAGATGAGTATATCAAATCCCTGCTTAGCAGATTCAGGGAGGCTAATGTGGATATTAAGTTGCTTGACCTTACAAGACCCAATGGGATTACCACTATTGGTGCTGTTTCTGATGACTTATCACTTAAAGATCCGGCACTTCTTACCCTGGGAATAGGTACTCATCTTGACCCAAAAATTGCGGCTATTAGGGCAATTACGGAGGTTGCTCAAAGTAGGGCAACACAGATACATGGAACACGTGAAGACGCTGTACGTGCAAATCTGCTACGTGAAACAGGTTATGAACGAATGAAGAGAATAAACAAACACTGGTTCGGAGAATCTACTGATTACATACATTTGGATGATATGGAAGATAGATCAAAGAACACCTTTAAAGAGGACATTGACTTGACTATGAAACTACTTAGGGAGGATGGAGTTGAAGACGCATACTATGTTGATTTGACAAGAGATATCCAGATACCGGTTGTAAGAGTTATTATTCCGAAGATGGAATTGTTTTCAGTTGATTCATCTAGGGTCGGTGACAGATTGAAACCGGACACGATTATGTAATTAAAATAGGTATAGGAGGATTCTTTTTAAATGAAACAGGCAATAGTTGTACGTAACGACCTTAAGATGAGTAAAGGCAAAATAGCTGCACAGGCATCCCACGCCTCCCTCGAATCATATAAGAGAGCTGACAAAGACAAAATTCTTAAATGGGAGTCATGTGGTTACAAGAAGATTGTGTTAAAGGTACAAAGTGAAGAAGAATTACTTGAGTTATATCAGGAAGCTAAAAAAATGGGTGTTGTGTGTGCATTAATTACTGATGCTGGCCATACCCAGATAGAGCCTAATACCCGTACATGTGTCGGTATTGGTCCTGATTGTGATGAGGTTGTTGACAAGCTAACAGGTCACTTGAAGTTATTATAGGGTTTTTATTATGGTTGTTGTTGTGAAAATTGGTGGTAGTCTATTTCCAGACTACGTTGATGACATCTGTGAAGTTCTAGGTGAAAGTAGTGAGGATGTTGTCCTAGTTAGTGGTGGAGGACGTCTTGCAAATTCTTTACGTGAGTTTAATAGTGTTAAGACTTTTTCTGATGATGTTAATCATTGGAGTGCCATTAAATGTATGGATATTCTTGGTGAGTTGATAGCTGATAGAAATGAATATGTTGTAGCTGTTAATGATATTGAAAGTATCTCTGGTGTACATGAATGTGGTAAAATTCCCTTGTTGCTGGTTTATGATTTGATGAGGAGTTTAGACCCCCTTAAACATTCATGGGATGTTACTTCTGATTCGATAGCGTGTTGGTTAGCACATCGTATAAATGCCAAACTATTAATATTAACAAATGTAGATGGTATATATAGTGGTAACATTTCCTCAAATAATAAAAAACTTGTAAAAAGAATAAGTGCGAATAAACTATTAATTTTTGAAGAAACTTGTGTGGATAAATGCTTACCAAAATTACTGATTAAATATAATTTAAGCTGTTTTGTGGTTAATGGTATGTATCCTGGTAGGGTGCTCGACCATCTCAACGGTGATAATAAATTAATTAAATGTACATATATAGGAGGTAAATAGTTATGGCAGAAAAAATGATTTGTACTTCTTGTAAACAAGAGATTTCACCAATCGATGAATACGTGAAGTTCTACTGTCCTGAATGTGATGCTGAAATTTTCAGATGTCCTAAATGCAGAACTTTTGGACATGAATACAGTTGTGAATGTGGTTTCAAAGGACCATAGATGGATTTATTATAATTAGAAGTTTTTAGGTGATATATTATGTCAGATGTAGCAGCAATTTTAAAAGTTATGCCAGAAAGTCCTGAAGTAGATTTAGAAGCTCTTAAAGGGGCTATTGAGTCTGCCGTTAATGAAGGTGAGTTTGAGAAGATTGAGGAAGAACCTATCGGATTTGGACTTATTGCATTGAATGTTACCATAGTTGTTGATGATGGTGAAGGTGGAACTGAACCTGCAGAGAAGGCTATTGGTGAATTAGCTGATGTTCAGAGTGTTGAAGTTACTGATGTCAGAAGGTTAATGTAATTTTAGCATTCTCTTTTTTTGATTTTTTTTTGAGTGTGTTTTTTTTTTTTGGTTTGTGTTTTTACACAAAGTATAAGTATTACTATTATAAAATATATTATTAAATAATTATGATACACACTATAATAGCAATAATACTAGGAATAATATGTGGAATAATAACTGGAATAACACCAGGATTACACGTAAACACAGTAGGCATAATAATATTCTCATTGTCCGAGAAGATAACACAACACACAAACCCACTAACACTATGCACATTCTTTGTAACAATAGCAATATGCCATGCAATGATAGAATTCATACCCTCACTACTGATAGGAGTACCAACAGAAGACACACTACTAAGCATACAGCCAGGACACAGACTACTATTCAAAGGTGAAGGAAAAAAGGTGATAAGACTAGTCAGCTTCGGAGGATACACATCCATAATACTCCTAACAATACTATTTCCAATGCTCTACTTCATACTACCACCAATATACACCCTATTCAAGGACTACATAGCATACCTACTGATAATCACAATGACAATAATACTCTACTACAGTAGCAG
The DNA here is from genome assembly GCA_003266075.1 of Methanosphaera sp. rholeuAM74. Taxonomy (GTDB): domain Archaea; phylum Methanobacteriota; class Methanobacteria; order Methanobacteriales; family Methanobacteriaceae; genus Methanosphaera. The sequence goes on along the minus strand of MUZZ01000181.1, from coordinate 6,656 downwards.
ACAAAAGAAAAGACGCTGGATTAACATAGTAATATTCATAGCATCAGGAATACTGGGAATAACCATACTATCAAGCAACATGGACAGTAACATGGGATTACTTGTAATGTTATCAGGATTATTCAGTGTAAGCTCATTACTATACAATTCAAGCAAGGAATCAGAAATTCCACCACAAAAAGAGACAAAAAACATTACACTCGATAAAGGATTTAAGAAGTCAGTATTTGCAGGCAGTATCTCTGGTTGCATACTAGGATTACTGCCAGGACTGGGACCAGCACAGGGTACTCTTATAGCTCAAAGCCTAACACTAAATAGGAACATAAAGCCAGAGGAGTTTATCGTAACAAATAGTGGAGTCAACGTATCAGACACATTATTTTCAATAATAGCCATCTACCTAATTAGCAACCCACGAAGTGCCATTAGTGTTTACGTTAGTAACATCATAAATGATGTGACCTTTAATCATGTGATATTCTTCATAATTGTCAGCATAATAACCGTTTCAGTATCCTGTATTATTTCAATAAAAATTAGTGATTACCTGATAGAAAAACTGCCAAGAATGAATTATATGAAGTTAAACCTTTCTATCGTAGGAGTGATAACTTTCATAGTGGTAGCCTTTGCTCTGGCTAACGGTGTACCATTGTTTTATATGTTAATATGTTATGTTACAAGCATTGCTCTTGGGATGATTCCGAACATCTTCGATACTAGTAAAAGTTCATTGATGGGTGTGTTGATTGTACCAGCAATCATCACTTATCTTGGTTTTTTCTAGATAATCACAACATCCTTGCCTATTTTTTTTAAGACGTCTGCATATTCGGTTGTATCGACTTCTAGGAATGCATCGAGCAGTACTATGTCGACTTCTTCTTTGATGTTTTCTGCTAATTCCAGGATGTTTTGGTTGTGTATCTCATATCGGTCTGGGCTTATGTTGTTTACTTGTAGATTTGTTTTGAGGTTGTCTATTGCTGTGTTGTATATGTCGTTAAATATTACTTTTTTAGCGTTTTTGTTTAAAGCGTATATGCCGAGAGTTCCTACTCCACACATTGCATCCAGTATTACTGGGTTTTCGTATTGGGAGAGTATGTTGTTTACTTCTTGTAGTTTTGGTGAGTTTGTTCGTGGATATTCTATGTGTATCTTGGATTGCTCTTTATATATGCATATTGTTGTATCTAGATTGTTTTGTATGTCACATCTGATGTCGCATCCTGCCATTAGATTGTATGTTTGTGGTTTCACGTTTTCTGTTATTTGCCCTACTATTTCTTCTGTGTTTCCTTTTATTACTGCTTTTACTTCTGGCACTTCTTCTAGTATTTCTTGGGCTGTCTGTTTGTCGGTGTTGTTTGTGATTATTACTAGTGTTTTCTTTGAGAGGATTGGCAGGTAGTCTAGATTTAGTGCTGGTGTTATTAGTGGTGTTCCCAATTTACGTATTGAGGCATCAGGTGTTATTTGATTGTTTTGGATTAATATTTTGAGTATGTGTGCCATGACGTAGTCTATGTGTCTTTTATGGCATTGTGGGCATCGTTTATAGTTTTTGTCTAGTTTGTCCAGTTTTATTTGTTGTTTTAATGGTATTGCCTTTTTTAATCCTTTTTTATGGCATTCTGGACATGGCTTGTATAATGTGTTTATATCTTTTAGGATGTCTTCCTTTTTTTGTATACAGTTATTTTCGCATTTGCATTTCATGTATTATATATTTGAGTCGATTGTGTTATTATATTGTAGCAACAATAATAGTAATACTAATATACTATGAGTGTAATAATTATTATTGTAAGAAAAATTATGACAAAAATAATGAAAAAATACGATGTAGAAAGTTCACCTACATTAACCGAAAAAGAAGAACACGAATACCAGCAGATGAAAGAAAAAATAATACAACTAAGAATAAACAACAACCAAGAAAACATGACAAGAACACAGATAGAACAACTAATACAAACACAGGAAATTGACAAAGAAAAAATAATAAACAAGCTAATAACAGACATAAACGGCTACGGAAAAATAGACCCACTACTACAAGACGACAACCTCGAAGAAGTAATGGTAATCGGAGAAAACAAAAACATATACGTATACCACAGAAAACATGGAATGATGGAAACAAACATCAAAATGACCGAAAGCGAAAGCAGACAAGTAATAGAAAAAATAGCAAACCAGATACAACGAAAAATAGACATACAAACACCACTACTCGATGCCAGACTACCCGATGGAAGCAGAGTAAACGCTACAATACCACCCATAACAGCAGACGGATCAACAATCACAATACGAAAATTCAAAAAAGACGCATACACCATACTAGACCTAATAAAGAATAAAACAATAAACAGCCACCTAGCAGCATTCCTCTGGACAACAATAGAAGGATTGAATGTGACATCCTCAAACATAATCATAGCAGGTGGAACAGGTTCAGGAAAAACAACAACCCTAAACACCATATCACAATTCATACCACCAAACCAGAGAATAATTACAATAGAAGACACCCTAGAACTGCAAATACCACACAAACACATTATACGAACAGAAACAAGACCACCAAACATTGAAGACAAAGGAGAAATAAGCATGGATCTACTGCTTAAAAACTCATTAAGACAAAGACCAGACAAGATAATAGTTGGAGAAGTAAGATCAAAGGAAGCAATCACCCTATTTGGTGCACTGAATACTGGACACTCTGGCATGGGGACAATACATGCAAACTCTGCCCATGAAACCATCACACGACTAACAAATGAACCCATGAATGTCCCAACGATAATGATTAACTCCATAGACTTTATCATAATGCAAAACAGGATATACAATCCCCATAAAGGCACTATAAGAAGAGTCACAGAAGTAGCAGAAGTAGTTGGTCAAGAAGGAAACACGCCCCAACTAAACAGAATTTACAAATACGACCCATTAACTGATACATTAGAGTATTCAGCAATATCATGTGGAGTTATAAACAAGATAGCATCCCTAAAGGCAATAAGCATTAAGGATGTCAACGATGAAATCGAAAGAAGAAAAGAATATTTAGAAGAAAATCTAGAAAACGAATCACTTGATATACATGAAGTACAATTAATCCTGAATGAATACTATCACAACTCAAATAATTAAAGAAAGGAGCAATATAAATGAAAATTCTGAAAAAATATATAATAATGCTTGGGTCTAAAAGTATTCTAACAGCATCCTCTGTTAAGATTAAAATATTGAAAAAGAAAAAAACAAGAAAACACAACACAACAGAAAAAGACATACTAGAAACAATACTAGAAGAAAATACAAAAACACCTAAAAACGAGAAAAAAAAGAAAAACACATACATAATCATAGTAATACTACTAATACTAAGCATAAACTTCCAAACAATAAGATACATAACACTAATACTACTACTAGCAATGATACTAAGGAAAATATACCCCAACATAAAAGAAGAACAACGCAGAAAAGACATACTAAAAAACCTACCCTTCGCACTAAGACAACTCTCAACAGAACTAAAAGCAGGAATAGGACTAATGGATGCACTAAAAACCATATCCACAAGCCAATACGGTGAACTATCAAAGGAATTTACAATAACACTAGAAGAAATCTACTACGGAACATCATACAACGAAGCATTCAACAACCTATCAAAAAGAACAAAAACAGATATAATGGACAGAATCATACAACAAATACTGAAAACATTAAACAACGGAGGAAACCTAGCAGACACACTAAACAAGATAGCCGACGAAAACTCAAACAACATGAGAATTAAATACAAGGAATACTCAGAAAAACTAAACTCAATAATGCTAATCTACATGTTCATAGCAGTACTAATACCAGTAATCATGTTCATAATGATAATAGCAGCCACTACAGTAATAGGACCAATAATGAACCCAAACATGATAATGTTTATGTATCTGCTCCTTTTTCCAATGATAATAACACTAATGATAATCTTCATAAAACGCTTAGAACCAACGCTGTAAACAAAAAAAAGATGATTGAATTAGACTTAACGGAGTATATTAAAGATAAAATCTAAGTATTATACTAATTACTCCACAAAAACTATTTTTAGAAAAAAAAAATAAAATAAAAAAGAGAATGAATAGTTACTCGACGAAACTATCTATTGTCAATGTAGTTGAACCAGTTGAACGTTCATATAACTGATTTTCAAATACTGCTTCTAATTCATAGTCGCCAAGAATTATAGAATCCTTAACTGTGTACTCGAGTGTTGCAATACCCTCGACAACATCAACACAGTAAATATTATTATCCTCATCATCTAATGAGATGCCGTTAAGCTTAAATACAACTCGACCATTACCTACTAGTTCCTCATTATCAGTAATTCTAGCCTGTAGGGTAATAGTATCACCAGGACCTACTAAATCAAGCTCGGATATGATTTCTACCGTAGCCGTACGTTTGGAAATATCCACAACAACATTTTCAGTTATATTGTAGTTAGGATTTACGTATACTAGTGCAAGTTCCATATCAGACCTTAACCATTCACTAGGAACGACTACATCAAGTACTGCCTGACCATCACTTACAGTTGCAGTGATAACTGTTCCATCTTCATCAACTAACACTTCATCATTAACCATGAAATAGACTGTTCCATCAGTACTTCTACCTATGTCATTAGTTACATCGATAGCTACACTAATTGAGTCTCCAACAGTTCCAGTTATATCTCCAATCGTAATGTGAGTGAGTTCATCTTCTGATGGTCCATTGTTAAGTATAGTTGCTGCACGACTTGTATCAGATACTGCATAATTACCCAGTAGCCTGTTGTTATTAGACATTAAATAATTGTCAACTACTTGAGTTGAAGCACTTGCAACGGTAACTGCATACTGACTGGATGTGACAATTGTATTGTTTCTAATTACTGTATTTTGAGCATTACTTGATATACTGATTGAACCATTTATTACGTTGTTTATAATGGTGTGTGTTGTTGTACGTACAAGTGATATAGAACCACTAATGTTATTATTGGATATTGTGATGTTTGAATTAAATCTACTACTTGAAAAACCTTGACTATCTATGTTACCACTAATGTTGTTGTTGTTTATTATTGAATTGTTTCCCATATAAGCAGCACCTGTAGCTTTAAGATCAACTGTGGTGATTGTATTGTTTTCTACGAGTACATTTATTCCGGCAATTGATATTGTTTTAATTGTATTGTTGTATACTTTGGATGCTTGATAAGCAGTTACTTTACCAGTTCCGTAGAATACATTATCATAAGCATGAGAGTTTTCTCTTACAATTAAATCAGCAGTTTGATAGAATTTGTTTCCAATAGCTACACCATTTGTTCCAGTATCCATGTGTCCAAAGTTACCGGTAGTATTATATGTGTTGTTGATGAATGTACAATTTGTAGCTGAATTCTTTATTAGTTCAGTTATTGATTGTACACATTCTCCCAGTAGTGTACATCCTTCGAGTGTGATGTTAGTATTTCTCATAGTGAAACCAGATGGTTTATCATTCACATTATAAGTATTACCTAGGTACAATATGTTTCCTACACCTTTACCTTGTCCAATTTCTCCTTGTACACCCTGAATGGTAGTGTCCCTAATTAATACATCACTACTACCAGTCAATGCCATGGAAGTACTTCCACCATTGTTTTGTGTGTATATGAAACATGAGTCTATTGTAATTCTTTCAGAGTATCTTATAGCAGTTTGACCTACTCCATTACCAACACTTTGATTAATAACATACATAGTCATATTATACAATGTTACATCATATGTATTGTATAACCATAATTGTGTATTGTATAAGTATAGACCGCTGATGTTTGAACCTGAAGCAGCATTATTTATTTCAAACAAATTACCTGGGTTGGTACCTATCATGTCCTCAGAAACTGAGTGCAAGTTGATTTCTGCATCCTGTGTTGATGAAATAATGTTTATTGGCTTGTTTATTCGTAGTGAATGTTGTCTATCAATAGTACCTTGAATATCGAGTGTATCTCCAGGAGATACTAAACTAGTTAAACCATTAGCTGTTATGTACTGATCCACATTATCACTAGTTATTACGTGTGTGGTTGCTCCATCGGTTTTGATAGCACCCCTCGTATTTGAAACGCCAAGAACATTGTTTCCTGATTGTGTAGTACCAGTCTCTTTTACTAGGATTAATGTTGCGTTTGCCTGACTTTTATCATAAGATGAACCAGTATATGTTACTGAGAGCGTGTGATTACCAGCCTTCATCGTCGTTGGAATAACGTACGTTGCTGAAGCCACACCATCAACAACAGTTTCATATATCACCTTATTAGTTGTTGCATCCCTGATTGTTTTACCATTAATTTTATAAGTTAATTTTCCACCATCAACATTACTACCAGCATATAAGACTGAAGTGGTTATAGTAATCGTTTCACCAGGACTTGCAGTAATATCATCAAGAGTAATGTTAACAAATCTATTTGTATCCTCAATTACTGATACCGGCTCACTATGTGCACCAGGATAGTTCACACTACCACTATACGTCGCTGTAACATTAGCAGGATTAGCAATCTGAGCTGACGTGAA
>MUZZ01000114.1 GCA_003266075.1 Methanosphaera sp. rholeuAM74 | reverse complement strand
GGGGGGGGGGGGGGGGGGGGGGGGGGGTGATGATACTTGAAAACCAAAAATAAGACCGTTATCAATGTTCAGAATTAAAAGATCAGATAATAGGCATACTAATATCATCATGAATTTTTTTAGAAATAGTTCCAGGATTTAACATGATTTCCTGATGTTTAAAGTCAAATCATGTGAATATATAACAGGAATTTTTTTTTGAAAAATGTTACCTTCAAACTCATATGATTAACCTTGTAATAGTAGTTATCATAGGCTGGTGTTGTTAGTAGGATGTCTTATGTTCTCCCATTTTGTTTTATGTATTTTTAGTTATTCTAAGATTTTATTATTAAATATTCTTATGATTCAAATATAATTATTTAGTAATTTTAAAGTAAAATAAGTAGTATTTTTCATTTGATGGTAAATAAAGTTAAATTCAATTCAATTATGATCAGATTTTACTATCATTACTTTGTGAGGGAGATATGATTATATTATTGTAAGAATAATTAAATGAAAACATTCAAAAGATTATTCTAGACTATTCCAAGTAATTTAAGAATAGTTACTATCTTGATAACAATATCCAAGAGTACTAGAATTTCTTGTAAGCTGAAGGGATACATAATAATCATCTCAACTAACTTACACCAAAGATACCAATCAAAGGGTTTAATTAGGTTTGGGAGCGGTTAGAGTTACTAAAGCTGATAGAATGATTAAATATGTCTTAGAAATTAACGTTTGCTTACGAATATGTTTATTTGTTTTAAACAATATATAAATAAAATTAGAATGTTCTCTTTTCAAACTTATTTATACTTCATCCAAGATAATATAACATGACAAGATAATAAATGATGAATAATGTAATAAGATATGATGATGAAATCTTTTTTAATGTTGTAATAAGAGGTGAGGTGTATGTCAGAACATGCAATATTAAAATTCGAATTCAATAACATTAAACTGGGAAATTTTGATTTATGTAAACTATTAAAATACAGAAGATATACATTAACGGCACTAGACAACCTTTATAGGTTTAATCAGGAGTATTTGATGGCAATCCATAGTTTAGAAGAAAATAATGAAGAGTTTGATTATGAACCATACCATTCCAGAATTCTGTTATTTTCAAATAATGTTACAGAAAAATTAAGTATACACAGTATAGATGAGTTAAATCAGTTTTTATCACTAATAAAGGTATCCGATAGATTATTAAAAAAAGGCATTGCGAGCAATGACTTGGAATGTGTTGAAACATCATTCTCTACACTTGAATATAACATGAAACTGCTTAATATATTATAATGGAGTCATAATAAGTATGGATATTATTTTCAAACAAAACAATAAGAATATCATAACAATGAAACGGTCTTCAAGGATCAGCACATAAATCAAATCGTTGATTACTTCATAAACATAGAAAAAAGAGAGTTTATCAGTTCATTTATTCGTACAATGTTCTATCTAGATTCATCAGAAGAATACTACGAAACATATTTGGATTTCAGCAATTTATTTCCATTCAAAAAGAATGAACTATTATCCATATATACCCTATTCAAAGAACTGAAAATACATATGACGCAACCCATACAAATATATTGGGGAATATTTCTAGAAGTTCTAACAAACGAGTTTCTAAAATTAGTATTTGATGAAAAGGACATAAAACGGGAAATTGAAATTATTATCGATAACTTTAAAACAAACCCCATAGATTTTGTCGTAAAAGTAAACAACACGTATAAATGTTATGAATGTAAATTTTCATCGAATACGCTTAAAAAAAATCAAACAAATCATTTATTGTGGTTGAAAAATAAAACAAAAAATATAATACCCCATCTAGTTATATTTGAACCAAAACAAGATATAATCCATAAGATTGAAAATAATACTGGGTTAAAACATTTGGTTAACGAGAAAAATCTAGGCAAAATCAGATACATAACAATCGAAGACTTTTCCAGAAATAATCCCTTCAAAAACTCATAGAATAGTATAAAACAAGGGAATCATATAAATAAGAACACATATGATCCTAAACATGATATGATATGAAGATGACAACCCAGAGACAATATACAACATAATACTAAAGAAACATTTGACCATACACTTGGAAAACAGAGTAATAAAAACAAACATAAAACTCTTAATAAGATTAATAAATACTATAAACATCAAAATGGGACTGTGAAATGAATGTAACATCATATCATAAAATCAGGCAAAAACACCCAACATTTTTTGCCACAACGTCTATGTATTAAAACCTATGGAAATACTCCCAGAGTTTTGCCCCTATTTATACAGTAATCACCCCAATTAAACTTTAAAAACGGAAAAAGGAATATTAAATCAGTATATTAATTAAATAATCATCCTATCATCAATCTGCCTTCAGATTCCAGTTTTGTAGCACCAGATGTGTAGACTGCCTTGATATCATAGTACATCTTTGAAATCTTAGGAACAGAGTATGTGAATGTTACTTAGTCTCCTTCAACTTTAGCGTATAGTTTACTGTCATCTGCTTTGACAGTCCTACCGTTGACTTTAGTAGTAGCTTACCTGAGTCTAAGTTTTTGGTTGTGACTATTATAGTTACTTCTTCTCCTGAACAGGCTGTTGTATAATCTGATTTGAACTCTGCAGAATTTTATTCATCTTGTTGTTTTCTTGCGTGACAATTATTACAGGGCTAACTGCTTGACTAGTACTTGGCTGATACTCTATTTTAAATTTAAAAAAAAAAATTGGAAAAGGGAGAAGATAATTAAGTGTGAATCGGATTACCGGAGTTTGGCTATTAATTCCTCGGCATCTGGCGCACCGACGAATGCTACTTCACCATCGATTACGATTGTTGGAACGCTCATAATCTGGTATTCACGTACTTTATCCATGTTTTCATTAACATCCAAGTGTTCAAATTCTATAGCATCGCCCAATTCTTCTTTAGCCTTTTTTGCTGCTTCTACTGCCATTGGACAGTATGGACATGATTGTGATGTGAATACTTCTAATTTTTTTACCATAAATGTATACTCTCCTAAATTATTTTTTTTAACTAATTAATTAATATCATATCATATATTATAAAAGTCTTTTTATTTGATTAAACGGATATATTATAGTATAAATTAATATGTGATATATATGGTAATAGTACGTTCACCAGCATCAGCGACTGTGATAAATGCAATTAGTACTGGAAAGGGTTCAGCATTTGGTATAGAATTATATGTAACTGCAGAGGTCACTGTAATATATAAGGAATCTGTGAAGGGTGTTGAATATATTTGTAAAAGTCTTGACCATCCAAACATGGATACACGACTCATGGAGGAGTCTGCTAAGAGGGCATATGATAAATTAAATGAAAATCCATTATTCAATCTTGAAAACATCTGTATTATTGTGGAAACAACTTCAGACATTCCACCAGGTTCAGGTTTATCAAGCAGTAGTGCTGCTTCAAATTCAGTTGTTTATGCCACACTGCTAGCATTGATAGAGGAATGTGGACTTAGCATGGATACATTCAAGATAACTGATGAGGATATTATTAACATGGCAATTGATGCCTCATTAGAAGTAGGAGTTACTAAGACTGGTTCATTTGATGATGCTAGTGCATCCTTTTATGGTGGCTGGAAGATTACAGACAATTATGAGCGTGAAATACTGCGTGAGTATAGGGTAGATTATGAGAAAGTATTAATATATATACCAAACAAATCTTTATATACTGCAAAATCAGATGTTAATGCTATGAAAAGTATATCATCACTTGTGGAGATAGCATTCAATAAGGCTATTGAAAAAAATATTGAAGATGCTCTGACCTTAAACGGATTTTTATACTGTGCTGCCCTAGACTTGGATTCACAAATATCCATGAAGGCTATTAAAGCTGGAGCTAAGGCTGCGGGTTTATCAGGTACTGGTTCAGCATACACCATACTTGCAGATGCTGAAGACATGGAAAGTATCAAGGATGCCCTAAGGGATTATCCTGGACGTCTAATAGAATGCCGACCAGATAACACGGGATCAATAGTATTATGAGTGAAATGTGATAGTATGGATGAAAAGGAAGCAGAAATCCTGTTAGAAAAATCAAGAAATAAAATTGATGAAATAGATGACAACATCCTAAGACTGATAATGGAGAGAACGTCACTGTCAAAGGACATCATCGCATCAAAGAAGGCATTGAATAAGAAATTATTCGACCCAACAAGGGAGAAGGCTATCCGGGAAAAGATACTTAAAAAGCTATCAGACACAGAGATAAACAAGGATAAAGTTCTTGAAATCTTTGATTTACTAGCACAGATTAATAAAGAAGAGCAGAAAAAATATTTATAAGTTAAAACATGATTATTATACTAATATTACTAGAAAAATTAATGTGGAGGAATAATATATGGGAAATATTAGAACAACCTTTGTAAAAAGAACAGCAAAAGAATTAGTTGAACTACACGGAGATAAATTCAACAACGACTTCGAAAACAACAAACAAGTAGTGGCACAATACTCTTCAGTTTCAACAAAACACCTAAGAAACCAGATTGCTGGATACGCTACACACCTAATGGACTAAATACTAGATTAGTAATTAGTTTCTAAATCATAACTTTTTTTAAACACTTTTAGTAATTATATATTTTT
>MUZZ01000074.1:16285-23428 GCA_003266075.1 Methanosphaera sp. rholeuAM74 | reverse complement strand
TTAAATGGATCCATGAAGTGCATACAAGCAATTAACAAAGTATTTACGTGGAAGTCTCCAAGTGCCTCATAATCTTGTTTAATGAAGATATTTTTAAGCATATCCATGACATTAATGTATGATGGTGATTTTTTAGTGCTGACAGTCTTAGGTAGCTGTCTAAGAGCACGTGCAACAGCTTTCGTCTTGGAAATCTTCGAATTTTTAGAGATATCAGGTATACTCTTATTAATCAATTCCATGAATTTATCAACATCAATAAACTCTGTTATAGGAATAACTGTACCATCTTCTTCCTTAAATATGTAAGTACCAACACCACAGTGTTCATGACAAGTCAGTGTGACTTCTGGTTCATCATCATTCATGGCAGATATTAATTCAGATATTGGTGCTACTGTAGATGCAGAATAAAATGCATCTTTAGTGATATTTAAATCAGTTTGAGATTCAACAGCACTTATCAAGTCATCAATTGTGATTCTTTGTTCTTCAACCTTATCTGATGGTGTACGTCCTGCAAATGAAACTGGCTGGAAGTTCACACCCCTAATCACATCAATATTATCTAATGCGAAGTTAATAATATCTCCAATTTGGTCGTGGTTAATACCTTTTACGAGTGTAGGAACTAATACAATACCCAATCTAGCTTTTCTACAGTTTTCAATTGCTTCAATCTTCTTGGATAATATGTTAGCATTCCTAGTTTTTATGTATGGTTCTTCGGTTACACCATCAAACTGTAAGTAGACAGTATTTAATCCGGCTGCCTTAAGTTCTTTTGCTAAGTTCTCATCGTTTGCAAGTGCAATACCGTTGGTTGCAATCTGTGTATGGGTAAATCCTTCTTCTTTGGCTATTTTGATTAATTCAACAATGTCCTTTCTGACTGTCGGTTCTCCACCAGAATACTGGACAGCTGGTGTAGGAACAGGTTGGTTTTTCCTTAAGTTCCTCAGCATTTCCCTTATTTCGTCTTGTGTTGGCTCATATAATGTACCTGATGTAGCTGCATTTGCAAAACAAATAGGACATTTGAGGTTACATCTGTTTGTAACATCGATTAATCCGAGAATAGTTTGACTCTTATGATCTTTACATAATCCACAATTTGATGGACATTCTCCGTCAGTAGTTTGATTCAGATTATCTAATTTTTTTGGTTCTGCACCATATTTTAATGCTTCAAAGTATGCTTCAGCGTCATGCCAGTATGTGTTCTTAAATGTACCATGTTCTGGGCATGTTTTTTCTATATAAACCATATCGTTTTCACTAAAAACTTTTGCATCTAAAATTTTTAGACATTCAGGACATAAACTTTTAGTATCTGATATTTCTTCCATATAATTCTCCCCTTTAGTTAAAGTGTTCATAAAAAAATCAATTAATAATAATTATTAAAATATTCATAATAACTTACATTATTTCATTATATAGAATATATGACTTTTAATATAGTTATATGTTTTGGTGATGTTTACTCATAAGTGTTAATCAGGAAACATTGAATTCATTAAATCCCATTTTCCAAAAAAAATACTCATAACTCCAAAAGTATCTTTAATGCTAACTATCACCTAAGAAAATCTAAGAACTTTCTAATTAAGGAGTCTAACGTAAAATAAGTGTTTATAGTAATTAATACGATATAACTTCGATATTAATCTTCTTGTTCATTCATAATAACTGATTATAATCGGCATATTAAAAGGGGGATGAGTTTAGTAGAGACTTTCAACAGTAAATTCAATACATCTGTTCACAGTATTAGTTGATGCAACTGCTAGTTTATAATCTTCGAGGTCAAACAAGTTAAATTTTATATTGTCCTTATCACCCTTTAATCTGATACTCTCTTCGATTATAATCTCAAAGCTGTTTAAGTTTAAATGGAAACCTAATCCCGTGTACTTCATATAGCTTTCCTTTAAAACCCAGTACTTGAAGAACTCGTTTGAGGGATTATCCGAGTGAATAATGTTTTCGTATTCTGTGTTGAAGAAATAGTATCGAGCTATGTTTAAATCAATGTCCGGGTCATTATATTCTATGTCCACACCCACAGGGGAGTCTGATACTGCACACACAACGTATTTACCACTATGAGATAAGTTAAAGTACGTATCAGGGTAATTGGATATGTACGGTTTTTCATATTTAGTTTTTTTGAAGATAGGGTTTGTGATGTTTTCTTCTTCCAATAATCTTCTTAGAAGAATGTATGCACCACAACTAAGTTTCTTATCCTTATCAAACCGGAAACGTGAAACTTTCTCTTTTCTCATACTAGAAAGTAATGGATATGCTTTTTTCAAATTTAATCTGGAAACATCAGAGTATGCAACCTTAATCATTATTTAACCTTCAATACCAGTAGTGTCATATCATCAAACTGTTCTTCATCTTTGCTGAACGTGTTTATCTCATCTATGATGTTATTGATTATGTCATCACATTTGTGTGTGTTCAAGTAGTTTATTAACCTTTCTTCACCATATAATTCATGTTCAACGTTTTGTGCATCGGTTATTCCATCAGTATATAATAACAATTCATCTTCTAATACTATTTCATGTTTTCGGTATTCATAATCATCCCAAACTCCCAGCACTATTTCAGAATCAATATCACGTAGCTTGTATGAGTCACCATTCTTAACAATCGGCGGGTTGTGACCTGCATTGGCATAGGTAAGCTTATGTGTTTTATTATTGTATATTGCTAAGAATAATGTGATGAACATGTTTTCCGTATTATTTTCACAAATCTGGTTGTTCACATTATTTAAGACTCTAGCAGGATCTAATTCGTTTTTAATTAGGAGTTTTATGGAGTTCTGTATTATCATACTAAATATGGCTGCTGGAACACCTTTACCTGAAGCATCACCAATTGTTATCATAGTATTTTCATCATCTATTTTGTAGAAATCATAGAAATCTCCACCAACCTCTTTGGCAGCTTTACAATATCCTTTGACTTTTATAAAGTCATTATCTAAAGTTTCTTTTGGTAATGTGGCAAGTTGTATGTTGTGTGCGATATTTAATTCTGCATTTATTCTATGTTTTTCTGCTTCAAGGCTCTCTAAGTTTTCAATATAATCATTGTTGTAGTTAATTAGGTTGGTATAACTGCGTGAAAGGATACCTATTTCATCGTCTTGTGTTGTGTAGTCAGAGTATATTTCTAGTATACTGTCAGATTCTATTTTCTTGTCCTTTGTGATGTACGGTTCTATCTTTGAGAATGAATTTATTGGATCGATTACTTTTTCTTCGATATGATTCAATAGTATTAATGCGGGTATGAAGAACAATAATATAATTAAGTCTATTATTAATAGCATTATTAAGTATTGTTGGTTTGTCGCTATAAAATGTAACAGCTCGGATAATACGTCTCTTATTGGTGAAAATATTACCACTATCTCTACTACTAGGACTATCAATGTTATAACAACAAAGAAGTTCATAATCTTCTCTGGTATTGACTGATATTTTATCGTGGTTATTTTATTGATTGGCTTAATGTTGTACAATGTTAATAAAAACATTACTATTATGGTTAAAGCTATATTAACGTTATAATTATCTCCAAAAACTTCGAATATTATATTTATCACAGTAAAACTGACTAACAAGTAATATATTATCTTGAAATTTAATCGTTCATATTTTTTCTTCGATGGTAGTGGTGTATATGTGAAATCCTTTTTTTCACTGATTAGTATTAGTGCTAAACTGAACACTAGTCCAAAATTAATGAAATTCACGAAGTATTGTAGTCCAATATGATAATTTAATCCTAGATCTATCGGATAGAACATTTCTATTAAATTAACGCTCAATGTTGAATATAGTAATCCACATTCGAATAGTACAACTAATAAATAAATCATATTGTATGTACTGTTTAATCTAGGTCTTGTTAGTATATGTTTTTCTGAATCTTTAGTATACCATAATTTATAAGCCATATATGAAATTATGAAGCTTATAAAAGCTGACGCTATTGTACTGGTTATAGTGTAGCCTCTAACAATGTCGCAGATTAGGTTAGCTATTACTGCACCTAGACTACCATATGGACCGAAGAACAACCCTCCAATAAATAGTATTCCCAGATGGGGAGTCAGTTCTCTTCCAAAATTAGGTGCTGAAACGATAAAATAGTATCCTAAATCAAATATCATCATTAAAATAAATGTGATAAGAAAATTCTTTGCTTTGTTGTTCATAGTTTCCCATTTTTTATTATTGTTAAACGATTCTCGTTATCAGAATATTCGTAGTGCATTTCGTCAGCTAGTTCTTTCGATAGATGTATTCCTAAACCACCTATTTCTGCTTCCTCAATGCTGTCTGGATGTTTCACTTCATCAACGGCTAGTGGATTAAATTCAACTCCGTCATCTCTGAATGTGATAGTCAATCCCCCCTTTTCCAATTCAAAGTCCACTTTTATGTAACTACATTGGGAGTAATTGACGATATTAACGAATATTTCTTCAACAATCAAATTAAGCTTAAAGTCATTTAAATTAAATTCTTCAGTAATAAAATCATTTAATCTCGTTAACTCGGTTATTTCCGGATTTAGTTTTATGGATTTCATAGTATCGTAAGAATTTTGTCGAAACCAGACATTCTGAAAATTTCTTTTATGGTATCGTTGACGTTAATAATTGTTAAAGGAGTATCCTTTTGCTTTTAATTTCTTTTGAGTAGCGATTAAGACACGTAAACCTGCACTTGAAATGTATTCTAATTCATCAAAATCCAATACTAATGAATTAACATTATCAATTTCTTCATTTAAAGACTGTTCTAATTCCTGTGAGGTTATAGTATCTATACGACCTTCAATTTTCACCGTTAAATCTTTATCAGTGTATGATTTATCTATATTCATTTCAATCCTCTTTTCAAAGCTTTCTTTCAACAAGTAATATTTATTTATGTATATATTTACTATTATTTATTTCTTTTTAATGGTTATTACAGTATTATTTCAACCCTTTCAAACAATAATTAAATATCAAACAAAACAAATAATTGTATATATAGGTTGTTAGATAATCATGTTACTAAATGAAGAAAGTAAATTAAACAAATACCATTTAAGAGTCTTTGCTCTAAGTTGGGCTGGATGGGTCTTTGATTTCTATGACTTGGTTCTATTCACATTCTTAGTATCTCAACTTCAATCCAGTCTACATTTCTCAGCAGAAATGCTTTCATTGTGCCTGGGAATATCGTTATTTGCCACAGGATTGGGTGGAATAATTTTTGGAGCATTAGGAGATAGATACGGCCGTAAAAAAGTACTGGAATGGACAATCATAGTTTATTCAATAGGTACATTATTAAGTGCTTTCTCATGGTCATTTTATTCACTAATAATATTCAGATTCATCACAGGATTCGGTGTAGGTGGAGAATGGGCAACTGGTCAGATATATATAAACGAAACATTTCCAGACAATCTGCGAGCTAAATTCGGAGCTTTCATGCAATCTGGGGCACCAATAGGAGTGATATTGGCATCAATAGTTGGGGGAATAGTAAGCCCAGTAATAGGTTGGAGAATGACATTTTTACTATCAATAGTCCCAGCACTAATGGTTGTTTACATAAGAAAATACCTCGACGAATCTGATGTATGGATACAAAACAAAGACCAATACGTCAACAAAAACATCATCGAAGAGTTCAAACAATTATTATCCAAAGAACATAGAAAAATATTTCTAATATCACTAGTACTATGTGTATTCGGTATGTCTGCGTACTGGTTTACCTATTCATGGCTACCAACATATTTAGCAAATGAAAGGGGATTAGCACTAATTGGTTCAACCATAGGAATAATCATAATCCAATGTGGAGACTTCACAGGATATACAACGTTCGGTTTCGTAGCAGAAAAACTTGGAAGACGACCAGCATTCACAATCTACAGCTTCATCATGGCAATAAGCATATCCATGATAACACTCTGCTGGAACAAGATAGTCGAAGTACCAGACTTAATATTCGTATTCATGTTCCTGACAGGATTNNTTGGAACAGGATTTTTCGGAGGATTTGGAGCATTATTCTCAGAATTATTCCCAACAAAGATAAGAAACACTGGGGTTGGAACAGTATTCAATCTTGCACGTGGAATACAATTCATCACACCTGTAATCATAACACTTGTCGCAACATACTCTGATTTAAGCTATGGTATAGCTATTGCAGCAATATTCGCATTCCTTTGTGGTATTTGGATTTGGGTATTCCCTGAAACCAAGGGTACAAGTATTAATGAGTTAAACTAGGATTAAGAATAGTTCATAATCATGTTCTACTTCTTTATTCCCACATTTTTTTTTAATGTTCTTTGATTTGCTGTTTTTTTGAATTTATCGTTTGTAGATAGGCTTTTGTTGATTATCACTTGTTACTTTTTTTTAGAAGATTAATGATATCTTGAGATATTATGAAGAGGATTATCATTGTTACTGCTAAGTAATATTTGTTTGTGAGCTATTTATTATTAGTATAGCTTTATTAATAGTGTTTGTTAGAATGATATTTGCATGGAATTACTTCTAAACTAATTATTAGAAATGTATTAATCCTACTGTCTAGTTTGTCAATTTTTTAATATTGGTTCAAATTTTTTTCTAAGTATTTAAGTGCTAATTGTTGTAGGTATTTCTGTTTATCTGCCTTTTTTTGTTATAATTATCGTGTTTTTTCTTTCTTCTCATTATTATATTACAGATTTATCTTTGTGTAATATTTTAATAATTATTATATGTCTATGTAGTATTTAAAGAAAGCGTTAATTCTTTTTTAAAAATAGTTTTTTTTGTATAGTGTATCTCATGATATTCTCATTGTTTTATTAATTCATGTTTCTAATTATTATAAATGTATTCAAGTTCTAAGAATTGTTTCTTATGAAAAATTTTAAATAGTATTATTAACATACTTTTACTTTAGTACGAGGTTTTTAAATGGATTTTGTTAATTTAATTTTTTATTCGATTTATTTTATGATTCCAGCTTACCTTGCTAATGGTTCTGCATTAGTCTTTGGTGGAGGTGTTCCACTTGATTTTGGACATTATGCATGGGATAATCG
>MUZZ01000074.1:0-16195 GCA_003266075.1 Methanosphaera sp. rholeuAM74 | reverse complement strand
TTACCTCTTGGTTTCGGGGCTTTAATTGGTGATGCAATAGGCAGTTTTATTAAGCGAAGGTTTAGATTTGATAGGGGCAGACCAGTTCCTCTTCTTGACCAACTGGATTTTGTAGTACTGGCTTTAATATGTGCATCACTAATCGTGGATATAAACGTTGCAATGGTTATTATAATACTATTTTTAAGCGTCTTTTTCCATTTAGGAGCTAACATTTTAGCTTACTTCTTGAACTTGAAGGATGTATGGTACTAGTTGTTGTAGATGATTGCTTTGATGTTGGGATATTCTTCTTCCAGATACATCTGTATGGCTCCGATTGTTGTACTCACATTTGACTTTTCTGTTGTCAGGTAATCTGTTATCTGGTGGGTGTTTAATCCTAAATCTTCTGCAACTTCTTCTGTTATTTTACAGTCAGCATAGTTTGTTATAACCACATCTTTCAGGTCGGTTTTTTCTGTAACCTTTTTTAGTCCACTTTTTATCTGTTCTTTTTGTGCATTGTATAATTGTGTTGTGATGCTTGTTATGTCTTCATCATTTAGCATATCTAGGTCTGCACACAGTAATCTGCTGATTCTTCTTTTACATGATAGAGTGTCTTTTCCTTTGTTGTCTGGGGTGTTGCACGTGTACTGTTGGGGTGTGATGTTTTCTAGTACTATATGCATATCTGCTGTTATCGCAAATAGTTCACTTGCTAGTGGGGTGTCATGTTCTTGGTAGTTTAGTGTCTGTGTTATTGTTGCCAGGTTTGTTCTTAGCATTCCCGTGTATACTAGTTCACCGTGGATTAATCTGTCCAGGTCGGTGTAGTATGGTGTTGCTTTTTGTGAGTTTTTTATTGGTATAATGTCTGTTGTTGTTGTTCCCATGTCTATGAATATGCAGTCCTTTTGGATGTGTTTTACCAGATTTAGTGTTGCCACCCAGTTTTGTGCAGCTACTTTTAATGGGTTTTCTTGTGTGTACGTGTAGTCTTGTAGTCCGTCGTGTGTTACGAATTTTATCTTGCTTTGTGGAAATTCCTGTATCAGTGTTTTTGTTATGTCGGCTATTCCTTCTTTTTTAGTTGTGTATGTGTCGGATAGTTCTGCTGTTATTGTTGCACATATTACATCGATTTCTTTTTTGTTAAGAGTTTTCAGGTATGTTCTAAGTTTTTTTCTGTTTTTCCACATCGGTATGTACTTTTTCTCGTTTTCTATTATTTCCACATCGTTTTCTTCTATTTGTGCTATGCTTATGTCGGTGTTAGCTCCTCCAATGTCTATTCCCATAATTTTCATCTTTTCACCTTATCGTTAATTCATCAGTGTTTTTTATTTTTATTTCTGTTTTTCTATCGTGTAGCGTGTTTTCTATTAGTTCCTGTGTCAGGTTCTTGTCTGAATGCTTTTGGAGTAGTATGTATGGGGTTGTTATCCGTGGGTTTATTTCTAATAGGTATATATTGTCTGTAATTATGTAGTCTACTCCTATGTATCCGTTTAATCCTTCTATCTTCCCTAATATTTCATAGTTTATTTTCATTAGTTCTTTTTCTTCTGGTATTTTTATTGGTACTTTGCATCCATGGTATGTTATTGTTTTGTCTTTTTCTGTTATCTTCTGTGAGTTTATGCTGATTGTTTTGGTGTGGGTCTTTGTTTTTATGTTGCTGGTGCTTATTACTTCTCCTTTTATATGTTTTTGTATTAGCACTTTCTTTATATTATTTTTTCTGTAGTCTGTCAGGAATTTTTTTGCTTGTTCTGTTGTTTTGATTGTGTGTACGTGCTGGGTTGATGTGGAGTTATCAGGTTTAATTATGCATTCATTATTCTTTAAGAAGTCTTCTATTATTTCATAGTTTACATCATCTGTGTCAATGATTATTGTCGGTATCTTTATTTTTTCGTTATCTATTTTGTCGTATGTCCTTTTTTTACTAGAACATATATATGAGGCAACACTACTTGATCCAATTATCTCCACGCCATGTTTTTCAAGTAGCCTAGTTAACTTACACTGGATTAAATCAGTCTCAGGAGCAATAAATAAACAGCAATCGTAATTTGACACGTTATATTCAAGCCAATCATATAATGATACGTCATCCACGGATTTCTTATTACAGTTGTCATATTTTCCCAAATCAACTAGTGGATTAACCAGATAATCAACACTATAATCACACACACNNGAATACTCAAAAACCAGAATTTTCATAACAATCAATAAAAAATAGGTGGAGTACTACTTAAACTTAAAAGTTTCCTATTGCAATAGCATTAACTCCATTTTCTCTAAAACGTTCAACATCCAACAAATCTCTTGTGATTATAATGAAATTATTCTTAACCATGCTTGGCTCGATACTCTTATATTCGTCATGGTCACACATCAAAATCACACAATCACAACTGAATATGTCCTCGTACTGGCAGTAATCCACATTAAATGATTCAATTACACTCTTATCCACGTGTGGATCATGTGCAACGACGTTAAAGTTATCATCTAACAATATTTCAATCAAATCCTTTGACGGAGTTTCTCTCACATCATCCACATTACCCTTATATGCAATTCCCAGTATTCCAATACGGTAATCTTCATGCACACAACCACTATCCAACTGGCTTAAGAGTAATTCGTATACATGCCTAGGCATATCATTATTAACTCCACGTGATGCTTTAAGAAGACGAGCATCCATACCATACTTTTCAGCAATTTCAATTAAGAAGTAGGGATCTACTGGTATGCAGTGACCACCAACGCCAGGACCAGGATTGTGAATATTCACCCTTGGATGATAGTTGGCAGCAGAGATGACTTCATTGACATTCACACCAATTTTCTCACAAATCAAGGCAAACTCATTACTAAGGGCTATGTTAACGTCACGATATGTGTTTTCCATTAACTTAACCATCTCAGCACTAGTAATATCCTTAACTTGTATGATATCCGACTGTGTGATGTAGGAGTAAAGCTCGGAAGCCTTATCTGCACTGGCCTTGTCGTATCCACCAACAATGCGAACATTATGTGTCATCTCATATATTGTATTGTTTGGCAGTGCCCTTTCAGGGCTATATGCTAGATAGAAATCCCTTCCACATACTAATCCGGATTCCTCCAGTATGGGCTTAACCACTTTAACTCCAGTTTCTGGTGGCACAGTACTTTCGATTATCACAAGGTCGCCACTACTAAGTCCTTGCTTTATTGATTCACAAGCACTTACAACGTAGCTTAGGTCTGCTTCTTTGTCGTTGTTTATCGGTGTTGGAACAATCACTATCATCACATTTGATTCTTCTGCAGCACAACTTAGGTTGGTGGTTGCCTTAAGGTAGTTGTCTTTGACGGCATCCTTAACAAGCTCAGATAGTCCAGGCTCATCAAATGATGTTAAGCCATTATTGATGTTATGCACTAATGTGGAGTTAATGTCTGCTCCTAGTACGTGGATATTATTGCTTGCAAGTATTGCTGCCGTGGGAAGTCCAATATGTCCAAGACCAAAGATTGCTATCTGTGTATTTTCAATATTCATGTTGATATGCCCCTATTATTTTTAATTTACCTCAAATTCCTTAACGATTATAGTCTTATTCTTTAGTTCTAAGTCATCTGTGATGAATTCACTTTCACCATCACTATTGAAAACCTGTTGTATTGTCGAGTTTCTGTTAGTCTTTTCATACTCACCTACTGTAACATCACTACTGATACTGTATAAGTGGTATCCATTAAACCTTGTTATATCATTTAGCTTTCTTATTCTAAGCAATCCTCTATCATGGTAGCTTTTAATAACATCATATATCTTCTTGGAACTTTCACCATCACCATATGGGTTAACGGCATTAGACATACCCTCATATACAATTTCATCTTCAAGGATTCGTGTGATATTTTTCTTTATCTCCACACTCGTACTGCCTGCAAGTATGTTTGCTCCACAACTAACGGTTTCTGGACGCTCAGTACTGTATCTTAGCGTTACACATGGGATGTTTAGTGTCACAGCCTCCTCCTGCACTCCACCAGAGTCAGTTAATATGACTCTGCTTCCACATAATAGGTATAAGAAGTCAAGGTATCCTAGTGGCTTGGTAATTTGTATGTTTTCAGCCTCAACCAGTGATTCATATAAGCCTGCATCAACTAATGACTTTTTTGTATGTGGGTGTACTGGAAATACGATGTTATATTCCAAGTCAAGTATTGCGTCAACTATCTGGCTTAATCTCTGATTGTCATCCACATTTTCTGCCCTATGCATGGTCAATGCAATGTAGTCGTCAAATAGTAATTCATCTTTTAGTTTACTCTTCTTGAGAGCTATTTCTTTATGCCTGTTACATGCATCTACTATGGTATTACCAGTAACGTATATCCTGTCATGGTCTACAGCCTCGTTGAGGAGATTGATGCCCGTTTCATTTGTCGGCACAAAGTACAACATGGACGAGTCATCAGCCAGTATCCTGTTAATTTCCTCTGGCATATCCTTATCAAATGACCTGAGACCAGACTCAACGTGTCCTACAGGGATTTTGAGCTTGTTGGATGCAACAGCCCCGGCAAGCACTGTGTTTGTGTCACCCTGTACGAGGACGATGTCAACACATTCACTTTCAAGGATGTCCTCGAGTTCATCAATGATGATACTAATCTGTTTAAGGGCACTTTTAGAGCCAATTCCAATATTATAGTCAGGTATAGGTAAGTCTAGGTCAATGAAGAATTGTCTGCTCATTTGGGTATCATAGTGCTGACCAGTATGTATTATCAGACATTCATCCTCCTGTTCTAATATGTGGGATATGACTGGTGCCATCTTAATAATTTCTGGTCTAGTACCTAACACAACTGCAATCTTCATAATCTATAACCACCAAATGTTAATTAATTGTCCTTTATTCTAGAATATCCCTAAGTACACAGTTAGTATACATATCCTGTTGTTGTAGGATAAACATCTTCTCCAAGTTCTCATAAATCTTAGCCTTTCCCCAAGCATTCTCTTTGAACTGTATGTCTTTGTACTGCATACTGCTAAGAATTAATCCGTTACTGGCTACAGGCCGTAACCTTATCTCACGTCTCAGGTCAACAGGTTCAAGTAAGCGTTTGATAACCTCTGGCTCATATTTTCCGTAGCCGATAAGCATCAGGGCAGAAACCATTTTACGCACCATATTCCATAGGAAGCTCTTACCCTTAACCTTGAATATTAATAGGTTGTTGTCACATTCCAGGCTAACATCATAGATTTCACGTATAGGATTTTTTTCGTTCCTCTTAGAGAAGTTCCTATAGTTATGCTCACCCACAAAGTAGCCCAAGGCATCCCTAATACTGTCAACGTCAACTTCACCCATAAACGGGTTTATCGGCTGGACGTAGGTGTAAGTTCTATTCAATGGAAACCTGACCTTGAAACCATATGGAACACGAGCTTCACCAATAATCTTAATATCATCAGGCAACAAGCCATTAATCTGGTCAAGGTATATGTCCTTATCGGTAATAAATGATATGACGTTACCAGTAGAATGAACTCCCTTATCTGTTCTTCCAGCAACAGAATAATGAGCCTTCCATGTATCCTCGATTATACCTGTTTCATTGAACACATGGAGTAATTCACCCTCCACAGTCCTGTAATTTGGTTGTCTTTGATAACCATGGAAAGCACTGCCAATGTAAGCAATCTTCAAAGCCACTCTTCTCATTTTCATACGCAACTAAATTTAATTCCTTTATAGGATATATATGTATATCATAATATAAGAAGATATATTAAACCTATAATACTAGTCATAGTTAATAGCATTAAATATGATAAACAAAAGTTAATAGTAAGACAATAACATAGGTAGTTGAAGTAATATGATTATAATACCAGCCGTAGATATAAAGGATGGAAAATGTGTACAACTAGTACAGGGAAAACCAGGATCAGAACAGGTAATCATAGACAACCCAGCAAAAGTAGCCAAAAAGTGGCAACAACTGGGTGCAAAACGATTACACATAGTAGACCTGGACGGAGCATTAGGAAGTGGAGAAAACATCCACATAGTAGAAGAAATAGTGGAAAGTATTGATATTCCGACCCAGATGGGTGGTGGAATAAGAAGCATAGCCGATGCAGAAAAACTACTCGAAGCTGGTATAACCACGGTCATAATAGGAACAATGGCAATAGACAACCCAGACACCATAGAAGAACTATCCACCAAGTATGGATCAGAGAGGATTTGCGTATCATTAGACAGCAAGGACAACAAGGTACTGACCCATGGATGGACAAAAACCACAGACAAGACGCCACTCGAATATGCACAGGAATTTCAACAGAAAGGGGCAGGACTAATACTGTACACCAACGTAGACGTAGAAGGATTACAAAATGGCATTAACCTCCAACCAGTAAAGGATTTAATAGAAAACACTTCAATACCAGTAATATACTCTGGTGGAATAACAAGTACAAATGACTTAGAAATATTATCAGGCATAAACACTCCATACGTGGTAATAGGTTCAGCATTATACACAAAAAAACTTGACTTCAAGCAAGCACTAAAATATCAGGGATAGAATATGGCTAAAGTAATGGCAACGGGAACATTCGACATACTACACACAGGACACCTATACTACCTACAAGAAGCCAGAAAACTCGGTGGAATCAACACAACACTAGCTGTGGTGGTGGCAACAGATAATACTGTGAAAAAAAACAAGAAAATACCCATAATGAGTCAACAACAACGACTAGAAATAATATCAATGCTGAAAGTCGTGGATGAAGCATACATGGGATATGATGGAGACCCACTAAAAATAGTCCACATGATAAAACCAGACATAATAGCAATAGGACCAGATCAGGACTTCGACACAGGAAAACTACATGAAACACTTTTAAATGAAGGATTAGATGTTGAAGTGGTTAAAATAGAGAAATACAAGCAATCAGATTTGGACAGCTCCTGTAAAATAATACGCAAGATTAAAAACACCAATTTTTCAGATGATTATCTTGAAGACTGCTGAAAACACTAAATTAATATATGACAAGAGATATAAATACTAACAATATTGAACAAAGATTTACCAACTAACATTAACTTTCAAAACACTAACGTTAAATAAATCTTTAAATTATACTAATGACGATTATGGAGGACACTACATGGTAGCAAAAGAATATTATGATGTTTTATTAAATATCACCGATGTAATGGAAGAAAAAGGTGGTGGAATAATATACATTCGTAACGAGGCAGAATGTTACACAATAGGTACAAGATACTATGATGAAGGTATAGCAAAATTCTTAGACGATACAGGACACAAATGGTTCGGAGAAGAATCAACACTAAAAAAGAAATCTAAAAAACGTTCAAAAAAACAGGATAAGGTAGAAGAACTATACTACCTATGGAAAATCCACTTTCCACAATAACCCCCTCACAATTAAAACACCCTTTTTTTCCATGTTTAACTACTCATTTTCAAGCTTCAACAACACAATCTCAGCTTTTGTACCCCACCTCATGGGAACATCCATACAACCAACACCACAAGTTACATGTAAGTACTTATAATTCTCATCAACTCTTTTTCTAAACAAACCCATACCATGACCCTCAAACAACAAATTAGAAAGCCACGTCACAGGATAGAACTGACCACCATGGGTATGACCAGACAACTGAAGATTAAAGCCAACATCACATAACACATCCCATCCATGGGGAACATGATAATTTACAATGTTGACCATATCACCTTCAATTATATTTTTTAAGTCATCATCACTAGGCATATCAATATCCCCAAAACTATAGCTTAAACCGTAGATATTCAAATCATCATATTGGAAGCTATCATTCTCCAGTACAATCATATCAGCACTACGGCAAGCCCTATGTACAGATTTGATGCCTGGATAGTAGTCATGGTTACCTGATGTGAACACAACAGGAACACTCAAATCCTTAAACGCCATAAAATCATCCTCACACACTATACAAGAACCATCAGCCAAATCACCAGAAATAATGATCAAGTCACACTCATCCTCCAATTCAACAATCTTATACCTAAGTTTAGACATGCTCCATTCATGGCACAAACTACCGAAATGTACATCAGATAAATGTAGAATAGAGTAACTTCTACTTAAATTAGGAAACGATAATACTCGCTTTCTAACTACAATTCTACGAGCGTTGATAAAAGCATAAACACCAATCAATGCTATGATGGATAATCCAATTAAAATCATGTTTTTGTCCACAATGACAAAAAGTGATGTGACATAGACTATACTCATTAATATCGTAATCATTAATAGAAACCACTCCCACACACCATAACATGTGCATAGAAATCTGCCAACCACAGTAGACTTTCTTGATTCAAAAAACATTGGAACAACATGGACAACTTCCAAACAAATCACAACGACTAATAAGTACAAGCTATCGACATAGCCAAAGAAGGATAACAAGTACCCTAACAAGAAGAACTCGTAAATCATAAATAATGGGGAGCTAAACAAAATCCTCCTAGTCCTATAACTCATTAAAACACCAACTAACATAAATCCTATTATTTTTTTCGATACTCTATTATATGATACTAAGTATTATTAGAACTTATCTTTTGACAAAGTATTATTTTTATTTCATTGAAGCATTCATATAAATCAGAATTTAGCAAATCATAGTCTGTTGTTGTTTAAGATAAGATATTAATACGTTTTTTGACAGAAATAATTATATAGCGAAACGTATTTGTGAATAATTATGTTGGACAAAATATATGATAAATCATTGGATAATAACATCACAAAGGAAGATGCATTAGAATTACTATATAACACAAACAAATTCGAAGTCTTCGATACTGCAGATAAACTAAGACAAACAATAATAGGTGACAAGGTAACCTACGTGGTAAATAAGACAATAGATATAACCGACCACTGTATGATTGGATGTAAGTTCTGCTCATTCAGAAATCATGAAAACTATATGATGACTAACGAGGAAATATCACGAAGTATCACAGATGCAGAAGAAATAGGGGTCACGGAAATATGCTTGTTTGGGGGAATAACAGAAGAGATGGACATAGATTACTACTGTGACCTAATCAAATACATAAAAGATAATCATGACATATGTCTACACGCACTATCGCCGGCAGAAGTGTATCAAGCATCACTCAATTCAGGTATCCCAACAAGCCAGGCACTAGAACAGTTAAAGGATGCTGGGATGGATACAATGACGGGGGCATCAGCTGAAATACTGGTTGATGATATACGTCAAATAATATGTCCAAGAAAGGTATCAACATATGACTGGCTTCGAATAGTTAAAGAAGCACATGGGATGGGCATACAAACAACATCCACTATCATGTATGGTAGCGTGGAATCATGGGAAGATAGAATAGAACATCTATTCTTACTGAAAAAACTGCAGGAAGAAACCGGTGGATTCACGGAATTTGTGCCTATGTCGTTTCTTAGTAAAAACAATGAAATTGGCAGGATTTCAAATGGTGCGACGGGAGTTGAGGATTTAATGATGCATGCCATATCAAGGATAATCTTCGGTCAAGTCATACCTAACATCCAAGTGTCATGGGTTAAATTAGGATTCAAAATGACGCAAATCGCATTAAACTGTGGAGCCAATGACATCGGAGGTACAATGGTGGAAGACAAAATCTCCACGGCTGCAGGTGGAGGTTATGGGGGCTATCTACCCGTAGAAAAGATAAAACAATTAATCTATGATATTGACAGGATTCCCCAGCAGAGAACCACAAAATATGAATTAATATAATTTCAAATATTTAAAAAAAGTAATTGGGGTGTTTAAGTGTGGAATATGGGAAATCTTTTTAGTTATTTTTCAGCATATCTGCTTTTTCTTCGTTTGTCAGTTGTTTTACTATGTCTTCTGGTTTTCCGTGGTCTAATAGTTTTCCTGCTCTCATGAGTGATGCTGTATCACAGCATTCTAGTACGAAGTCCATGTCGTGTGAGATGATTATGAATGTTTGATCTAGTTCTCTTCTAGCATTTAGTATTGATTCTGCTACGTTTCTTCTAGTTATTGGATCCATTGTTCCTGTTGGTTCATCTAGGAGTACTATGAACGGTTCTTTTATGAGTACTTGTGCTATTGCTATTCTGTGTCTTTCTCCTCCACTCATCTGGTCAGGATATTTTGTCAGTAATTTTTCTGCCTCTTCCTGTGTGAAACCTACTGCTGTTAGCACATGTATTGATTTCATTTTAGCAAATTCTGATGGCAACTCTAGGTTTATCGCATCGGTTAGGTTTCCTAGTATAGTTTTGTATGGGTATAGGCTGAAGTCTTGGTGTAGTAAACCGATGTGTGGTGTGACACGTCCCCTGTGTTTTGGTCCTTTTTTAGCCATGTCAACCCATTCATCTCCTAGTTTGATTTTTATTTCTCCACCACTTGGTTCTACTAGTCCTGCTATTACCTTGGATAATGTTGTTTTTCCTGCTCCACTTAGTCCTACTATACTACTTATTTCTCCTTCGTTGATTGTTAGGGTTACACCGTCTACGGATTTTACTACTCCTCTTGAAACTGAGAAGTAATATTTTTTGAGGTCTTTCATTTCGATTAGTGGTTTGTTTGTTTCTATTTTTTCATGTTTTTCTACTTGTGGAATTTCTTCTACAAAGTGTGATACTACTTCTTTTGGTTCTCCTTCTTCTTTGATTTCCCCTTTTTCTAGCCATATTACCCTGTCAGATAGGTCTTCTATTACTTCTGGCCAGTGGGAGTTAAGTACCATCGTGATTTTTTTGTCTTTTACTCCACTTAGTAGTGCGTTGTGTAGTAGCTCTGCTGTTTGTGGGTCTAGTGTTCCTGTCGGTTCGTCTGCTAGGAATATCATCGGATTTTTTGCTAGCTGTCTTGCTAGTACTATTCTCTGTTTTTCTCCACCACTCAGGTCTCTTGCCACATGAGTAATCCTATGTTCCATTCTGGTCATTTTCAGAAGGTTTATTGCTTTGTCTACATTTGTTTCGTCTCTTTGATCCTCGAATGCTTCCATTATGTTTTCAATCACAGTTTTTTCTTCGTATAGTGCGAATGTTCTTTGTAACATGATTGATATTCTTCTTTTTAGTGCTGCTTGTTGTGCTGGAGTTGCTTGCCATAGGTTAATTGTGGTTTTTTCTAGTGTGTGTCCACATTTGCATTGTTTGTTTTCTTGGGATGGTGCGTCTATTCTTCCACATTCTGGGCATTGGCATACGTGGTATAGAACTTCTCCTTCATCTGGCTTGTATTCTTCTATTCCTCTTAGCATGTTTAGTAGTACTGATTTTCCTGATCCACTTTTTCCTAGTATTCCAAGTACTTCTCCTTCGTCTATGTCTATGTTCAGATTGTTTAGTACTATTTCGTTGTCAAATTTTTTGGTAATATTTTTTATTTCTATAAATTTCATCATTACACCTGAAATGATTTCCCTTACAAATATGTTCTCTATTTATGTTTTTTCTAATTATTAAATATTTATTTTATTTTTCTTTGATGTCGGTCAGGTCTTAATTTTTTCTTTTGTTCTTGTTTTTCTTTTTTTGGTTTATTATGTACTGTTTGGTTTCCTATTTTTTCTTATAAATATGTATTACTTTCAAATAATTCTTGTATTATTCATAATAATTTATCACAAAGTTTTTATTATATAGCTTATAAAAGTTTATTTAAATGATATTAATATACCTCACAACCCATAAAATATGTGGGTTTCATGGTTAAATTTATCATGATTATATTATTTTAAAGGGATTTCTATGCTTACATCAGTTCAAAAAGAAATATTACAAAGTCTAATAAATTTGTATCGTAAATCAAAATGTACCTCTGTAAAGTGTGAAAACATAGCAGAGATAATGGGTAGAAATGCTGGAACAATAAGAAACCAAATGCAATCACTACGAAGTCTAGGCTTAGTAAAGGGAGTACCAGGTCCAAGAGGTGGATACAAGCCAACACTAGAAGCATATCATACACTTAATATTCAAAACGATCCATGTGAAATTCATGTTCCAATATACGTCAATGAAAAACTCGTTGAAGATCTTTCTGTCAATAAAATTGAATTCAACAGCATACTTAAACCTGGGGACTGTGAAGCCACAATATCAGTTTTGGGGGATATAAAGCAATTGGATTTGGATGACCATATAAAGATAGGTCCAACACCAGTAAACAATTTAACTGTAAATGGGACAATAGTGGGTAGAGATGATGTCGACAACGTATTACTATTGAAAACCGAAAACATACAAAGCGTACCAAATATCAAGGTAAAAGAAATAGCCACAACTGATGTGATAACAATAGACCAAAATACAGACATATCTGATGTAGCAGAACTATTAATCTCTGAGAACATTAGAGGTGCACCAGTAGTTGATGGAGATGACCTTAAAGGTATAGTCATGTTCCAGGATATAGTTAAGATGATTTCTGAAAAGGTATTTGAGATTAGGGCTAAAAGCTTCATGGACACACATGTTATCACATGCAAAGAGGATATAACATTGATGAGTGCAATGGACATGATGTATCAGAATAATTTATCATTAATGGTCTTACTGGATGAGGATGAGAAGATTTCTGGCGTAGTATCATTCAAGGACATACTAGAGAGACTAGTAATAGCATAATTTATTTTTATTAATATGGTCAGTCTCTTTTTCTATTTTTATTTAAATTTATTATATTATGGGGGAATTTCTACTTGAAAGTTAAACATTTACATATTGAAGAAGGCATGACAATATCTGATTTTATGGAGCAATTGGAGCAATCTGGAGTACTTGGTGCTAAAAGATTATCCCACGCTACTAAGTTACTGGCTGATTCCATTAAAGACCCTGACACTAAAGTATTCTTAAGTTTAGCTGGACCAATGATTCCTGGTGGTTTAAGAAAGGTGGTAAGAGATTTAGTGGCAAACAACTATGTTGATCTAATAGTTTCAAGTGGAGCAAACCTCACACATGACCTTGTAGAATCCTTCGGTGGAAGACACTACTCTGGCATAACTAATGACGATGAACAACTACAGGATAGTGGACTTGGAAGGATAGGTGACATCTACACTAAATCCGATGACTTTGAGGTATTTGAACAAGAGATTCAGAAGATATTCTCACAAATAAATACTAAGTATGATACTATCTCGATAAAAAACTTCATATATGAAATAGGTTTGCTGGTAGATGATGATGAATCAATAATAAGAACAGCAGCACTTAATGATGTACCGATATTTGCTCCGGGCTTAATTGATTGTATGATTGGATTACAGTTGTGGATATATTGCCAAGACCATGATTTCACTATTAGTGCTGTTGGGGATATGAACTATTTATCAGACTTCGTATATAACTCTAAGAAGGTTACAGCATGTATGCTTGGTGGAGGACTTCCAAAACATTACACTCTAGCATCCAATATTCTTACTGGTGGTATCGATGCTGGTATACAGATTACACTAGATAGAAGCGAAGGTGGAAGCCTTAGTGGTGCACCATTGGAGGAAGCCAAGTCTTGGGCTAAAGCTAAGAAGGGTTCTAATCTTGTCACTGTTGTAGGTGATGCTACAGTACTTTTTCCTTTAATTGTGGCGGGTGCATTGGATAAAATAAGATAGGTGTATATATGTTATTGGAGGTTATATGTTATTCTTTATCTGGCTTTTTTATGAAGTTATCTGATGAAGGATTTGATAAGGTTGATGACAAGTTCTTTGCTATCATCACGGGATTGTTATGTGTTTTATTTACTGTGCTTATATCCCATTATAGTGGTGATGCAGCATGTATTTTCCTTTCAATACTAGTTTCAAATGTGTTGGCATTCAAGGTTGACTGTGTAAATCATATACTGTCTGCTATTTTGTTGATCATCTTATTTTACTTCATTGGCGTACCCACGTTTAGTTGGTTGGCACTATTGTTATGTGTTGTTGCTGGTGTTATTGATGAATGGGGTAATGATAAGTCTGATAAAAATGAATGGGGAGTAGGTGGATTTGGATCCTTTTTGAAAGTTTTCTTCAGGTATAGGTGTATGTTGAAGGTCTTCGTCTTATTATTGTCTGTTCTGGGATTGTTGCACTATTTATTTGCTTGGTCTTTTATTGTATATTTTGAACCATTAACAGTTGTTTATTTGTGCTTGTTTGACGTGTTCTATGAATTTGCTGGCTTAGTCTTTGATAGAGTTTATGATATCCTCTAGTGCTTCTCTAGGTTTTGGTGAGTTGTAGATGCTTCGTCCTATTATGGCTGCATTGGCATATTTCAGGGTTTGTTTTGCACTTCCTCCCTGTGTTCCTACTCCCGGGGATATTATTGTAGAATCCTTACCAACTATTTCTCTTATTTTTTTTAATCTGTCTAGTTTTGTTGCTGGTGCTACGTAGTTTGTTATTCCAAGTTCTACTCCCATTTTTGCTATTTCTAGTGATACTGGTTTTAGGAATTTGTCTGCTCCAGGATGTGACATTTCTGTTAGCAGGAATATTTCTTTGTTTTGTTTTTGGGCTGCCTTTTGGCATGCTTGGACGCTGTCTTCTCCTGTGAATCCATGTACTATTATTGCGTCTGCACCCCAGTTGAGTGTTGTGGTGACGATTTTTTCGTTTGTTGCATCTATGTCTGCTACTTTGAAGTCTGCTATTATCTGTACATCATATTCTTCTTTTATTTTCTTTATTATTTGTGGTCCTAAACTCAGTGTTAGTGGGTATCCTATTTTTATTGTGTTCAGATGTTCTGTTACATCGTTTAGCACGTTGTATGTTTCTTTTTCCTCTTCTGTATCTAATGCCAGTATTATTTTGTTTTTAAATTTCATGTGTATTATTTATGTCCTTTTGTTTTTATGTATTTTTTTAAAGTAATGTTTATTTAATTTGATTCGTTTTTCTAATTTTTTATTCAAAGGTTTTTTAATTTTTGGGTTTAAATTTTTTTATTTTATTTGTGGTCTTCTTTAAAGATTCTTATGTTTTTTTTAGTTTTATTTTTGTCATCATTCGTTCTTTTCTGTTTTTTTTGTTTTATTTTTCATTATTTCATTTCTTATTCTCTTTTATTTTTTTTCTTTTGTTCCAAATACTTTTCCCGTTTTTTCAAAAAATCTTAATAAAATTATAAGTTTTGCTTTATCCTAAAACCAATATATTTAAATATTATTTTTTAGAAAAATATACTTATATGTTAATAAGGTTTCATCACAACAACTTTTAATACAACATTCATGGAAGTTATTAATATATGCGATATGTTTTTTTGTTAACGGAGGAAATAAAATATGCACATAATGGAAGGTTTCTTGCCACCATTTTGGTGTGCTGTATGGTTTATTATCTCAGCAGTAGTTGTAATTTGGGGTATTATGCAAATTAAAAAAGCTACTGAAAATAATGATGAAGCTCTACCTCTACTAGCACTTTCAGGAGCATTTATGTTTATCTTATCCTCACTGAAAATGCCATCAGTAACAGGTAGTTGTTCACATCCATGTGGTAATGGATTAGGTACAGTACTCTTTGGTCCGGCAGTTTCCGCAGTTCTAGCAACAATAGTGCTTTTATTCCAAGCTATATTACTAGCACACGGTGGATTAACAACACTAGGAGCAAACATATTCTCTATGGGTATAGTTGGTCCAGTATGTGGTTTCATCGTATGGAAAGCACTCAGAGCAGCAAACTTATCTGCACCAATAACAATGTTCTTTGTAGCATTCGTAGCAGATATAATGACATACGTCACAACAGCAGTAGAATTAGCATTAGCATTCCCATCACCAGATATGGCAACAGCATTTGGTACATTCATGGGAATATTTGCTGTAACACAGATACCATTAGCAGTAGCTGAAGGTATATTAACACTTGTAATATTCAATTACATCATGAATGCAAGACCAGATATTCTTGTAAAATTAGGTGTAATTAGTGAAGAAGAAGCAGGAGCGAATTAAAATGGATTGGAAAAATATAGGTTTACTAGTAATAGTAGCAATATTAATCATTGCTCCTCTTGTCATGTTCAGTGGACATGGCGAAGATGATGGATACTTTG
>MUZZ01000104.1:11222-12554 GCA_003266075.1 Methanosphaera sp. rholeuAM74 | reverse complement strand
AGTATAAAATGACATTGTCATTTGAATGGTACTCACATCAGTATTCAAATCAGCAACACCCTGAGAAATACTTACATTCATGAATGTGGCGTCTAAAGCTATAATAAATGAAGCCAAAGCTATTACTATTAGTGGAAGCCATGAATTTTCTTTAACTGTTTCATTCATTTTTTATAAATCCTCCAATTTTAGACTTTACATATAAATTATTTTATCATTTATGGGGACAGTTAATTGTCTGTTTCTTGTCATTGTTTTTCTTGATTTTTCATGAATGGGAGTATATTTATTTATGCACTTTATCATTCATTATTTTAAATTATAAATACTAATTTTTTCTTAATATGATAATTCAGTCCATATTAAAATACCGTGTCTTATTTAAGACTCCATGTACAGCTTTTTATGCGTGAATTTTCAAATGACTGTAATGTATTAGTCCCCCCTCCCGATAGGAATATTCAATAAAGTATATGATATTATTATTGTCTCTTTTTGATGTTTAATAAATTTTTTGTCACAATAATTGATATTCAATGATTTAAGATTTTTTTTTTAGTTTAAGGCTGTTGTTCTCCAATATCAATGCTATAAAGTTGAGTTAGTGTTGAAATTTGTAAATCTATTATTTTTTATGGAAATGCTTACTCAATATTATTTTTTTAGAGTTGTTTTCTAAGTAATACTCTCAAAGCAATATGATAGTTATTGCAGATATAGATATTAAAGCATGCAGTAAGACTAAAACGGCTGTAAATCAAATAATAACTCAGAAAACATGATTAACCTACAAAAAGATGATAATTGGAAAAAAAAGAACACAACACTAAGACTTGTCGGAATTTTTGTATTTTTTGAGTTGATAAAAGATTTGTCCTCCCCATCAATAGGTTCATCAAACACAGAACGAATAGTTAAAGACATAACAAACAAATGCCTAGGAAGCATCAAACGAGCATAGAAAAAGACATCAAATTAATAACATTGACTGGAGTGATAAGTAGTTATATATCTTATATTAAATATATTATTATCTAATTACTTTATATTCAATATGGGTTTTTTTATGAAAAGAATAGTTTTAACTGGTACTGGTAGTGGTGTAGGAAAGACTACGATATCTACAGGAATAATGAAGGCATTATCTGATGAGCATAGGATTCAATCCTTTAAGGTTGGACCAGATTATATTGATCCATCCTATCATAGGTGTGCAACGGGTATTACATCACGTAATTTGGATTCCTTTTTCATGTCGGATGGACAGATAAGACAATCATTTAAACAGGCAATGCAGAAGTCTAATGCAGATTATGGGATAATTGAGGGTGT
>MUZZ01000104.1:605-11111 GCA_003266075.1 Methanosphaera sp. rholeuAM74 | reverse complement strand
GAAGCATTACCTTAAAACAAAGGAAGCAGTAGAAAAACTATCCAATACACAGGTATTGGGTGGTATAGTACGTGATGAATCCATAGCAATGGAACAAAGACACTTAGGACTAATACCTGCAGTAGAACAGGAGAGGATAAGCTCATTAGTGGACAAGTGGGGACAGACTATTAGCGAAAACATTGACCTGGATTTGCTGATGGAGATAATGGATAACTCAGAAAAAGTACCAGATGAATACGAGCCGATATGGCTTGAAGAAAAAAATCGTGAAAAAACAACTGTTGCAGTA
This sequence comes from Methanosphaera sp. rholeuAM74, assembly GCA_003266075.1. GTDB lineage: Archaea > Methanobacteriota > Methanobacteria > Methanobacteriales > Methanobacteriaceae > Methanosphaera. The sequence continues at coordinate 10,819 of MUZZ01000104.1, read as the reverse complement.
CCTTTTGATGAAGCATTTAACTTCTACTACAATGAAAACCTAGAAGCACTAGAATACAACAACGCCAAAATCGAATACTTCAGTCCAATCCATGACGAACACTTACCAGATGCAGACGCACTATATATTGGTGGAGGATATCCGGAAATATTTAAGAAAGAGTTATCATCAAATAAATCCATGCTTGAATCAATAAAGAAGTTCTCACAAGACAATCACCCAGTATACGCTGAATGTGGTGGATTAATGTATTTAACCAAATCCATTGATGGGTTTGAAGCAGTAGGAGTCTATCCATATAAGTCATCATTAACAAAGAAAGTTCAAGGATTAAGCTACACTATAGCAGAGGTAATTAAGGATAACCCATTCACTAAAAAAGGAACAACATATCATGGACATGAATTCCATTACTCCAAGGTAGATTATACTGGAGGTAGTGTTGATGACTTTGCATTCAAGATGAAAAGGGGAGTGGGAATAAACGGTGAATATGATGGTTTACTCAAAAACAATACATTGGCAAGTTATGTGCATACGCACACATCATGTGTAGTGGATTTCGCATACAACTTCACTAGACTAGCAAGACAGATTTAGGAAAAAAATTAATGGTGGTATAATAATGGTAGTTAAGATTGCAATAGTAAAGATAGGAAATATTGGCACATCTCCAGTAATAGATTTGGTCTTAGATGAAAGGGCAGATAGGAATGATGTTGAAGTAAGAACGATTAGTTCTGGCTCAAAGATGGGTTCAAAGCAGGTTGAGGATTTGTTACCGAATATTCATAAGTTAAATCCTGATATAATAATATTCATCAGTCCTAATCCCAATGCTAAACATCCAAAGAGGGCAAGGGAAATTTTATCAGAAATAGACATACCTACTATAATAATAGGCGACAAACCAGGAGAAAAGGCAATAGGCCAGATGAAAGAACAAAACTTGGGTTACATTCTAATACGGGCAGATCCAATGATAGGTGCAAGAAGAGAATTCTTAGATCCAACGGAGATGGCATTATTTAATTCTGATGTATTGAAAGTATTATCAATAACTGGTGCATTCAGGTTAGTACATGAAACAATGGATGAATTAATAAATAAACTTAATAATAACGAAGAAATAGAGTTACCAGAAATAGTTGTTAAGGCAGAAGTCGCTATCCAGTATGCTGGATTTAAAAACCCTTATGCCATGAGTAAGGCATTAGCTGCATATCATATTGCTAGCAGGGTTTCTGATATGGATATTAAGGCATGCTTTAAAACGGATGAACCGGACATATACATACCACTAGTTACGGCAGCTCATGAAATGATGTCTGCTGCGGCAAAACTTGCAGATGAGGCAAGGGATATAGAAAAAGGTAATGATACTGTACTTAGGACTCCCCACCGTCGGGATGGTACAGTACTTAGGAAGACTTCATTAATGGATAATTTTGATTAGGGTTATCTTCTATAATTTTCCCTTCGTAGTTAGTAATTGGTCGTGAGTAATTTTTGTAGCATCATTCATTGCACGTGCTAGTGACTTGAATATTGCTTCACATATGTGGTGGTCGTTTTCACCTTCTGCTTTTATGTTGATGTTTATCAGGGCTGAGTTTGCGAAGGATTCTATGAAGTGTTTAACGTTTTGTGAGTTGACATCTCCAATGTACTGGTATTGGAATTTGGCATCGAATACTGTGTAGTTTCTGCCACTAATGTCGACTGCTGTTGTTGCTAGTGCCTCATCCATTGGTACAATTGAGTATCCCATGCGTTCTATTCCCACTTTATCATCTAATGCTTTCTTGAAGCATTCTCCTAGTAGTATTCCCACGTCTTCTATGGTGTGGTGGTCATCTACTTCTATGTCTCCTTTGCAGGTAATGTCTAAGTCAAAAAATCCATGACGACTGAATGAGTTTAGCATGTGGTCAAAGAATTTTAATCCTGTATCTATGTTTGCTTCTCCTTTTCCGTCAATATCTAATTTTATTTCTATGTCTGTTTCTTTTGTTTTTCTGTTTAATTTTACTTCTCTTTCATTCATAAGTCAACACACCTCATTGTTTATATATTAGGTTTTTATCTTCTATAATTTTTACTATTTTATCTGTAATGCTTTTTGTGATTTTTATCTTGTCAATGTATTCTTTGAAGAAATTGATGTCCTGTAATGTCAATGTTTTCAGTAGTACTAGTAAGCCTATGTATACTATGCCTCCAATAATCAATCCGATTATAGCTCCCATGATACTATTTGGCATAATCAGTAGTGCTATCATTAAAATGACATTGCTCATTATAATTAGGATGATATTGTTCCAAGGAATTGATATTCTTATCTTCCTTACTAGGATTAGCATAATGCTGATCATCAATATAGCTGTTGTAATTGTAGTTGCCACTCCTGCACCATTTATTCCCATGATATCTACAAAGTAAAAGTTTGCCACCACATTCAACAGAGTACCCAGTAATAATAGGTACATTGGTATCTTAGGGCATCCAATCCCCTGCAGGATACTGCTACAAATCATGTAAATGGTATAAAATGACATTCCAAATACCAGAATACTCAGAACTCCGGAACTTGGCACATATGTTGCTCCAAACAGTATTACCAATATCGGACCACTAAATACACTAATAAATATGCATAATGGTAGAACACTAAGGATACTGTATCTTAAGCAGTTAACAACATATCTTTCTAGCAGTTCTTGATTTTTAACTGCATATGCTTCTGAAGCTGCTGGAAGTAGTACTGTTGATATGGATAATGAGATAATCAACGGAATCCTTGAAATAGGGTCAGCTGCATTATAGTAGCCAACGTCACTTGAAAGCATCAGAACACCAATTACTAATGTACCCACATCGTATATGGCCATCTCGGATAGTGCGGTTATTGCAACAGGAACGGCGAACTTTATTAGAACATATAATAAATCCAGTTCCTCCCTAAAGGTTAGGTTAAGTGGTGTCACATCATCAAATAGTGGACTAACATATCTTTTGTAGAGAAATACTGCCGTAATTGCCGAAACCACAAAACCAAGGGCAGTACCCAGCACAGCACCCATAGCATAGAGTCCAACATAGACGAGTATGCATGCAAAGACTATTGTCGATACTTGTTCGGCTAATCTATTATAAACGGTGTATTCATTAACATACAATCCCTGAAATACTCCTCTCATTGCCCCAACAATCACACTAAATGGGGTGATTAGACTCACTGCCCTTAATGGCCAGACAACTGCTGGTTTGTGGAAGATATTGTTTGCTATGAAGTCTGATGAAAACAGTAGCACTATACTCAGAAGTATTGCCATTATGACCATGAACTTTGTTGCAGTAACTATGACCTGTTTGGTCATTTCCTTTTCGTCTTTCGAGTTGTATTCTGCAACATACTTTGAAATTGCTGGTGGCAATCCCCCAGCAGATAATATCTGGAATATCCCCTGAAATGGTAGGGTTAAACCATATAAACCGTATCCCTCAGGACCTAGCATCCTACTCATTAATAGCCTGTTAATGTATCCCCCTATCCTAAATAGGATGTTTCCAATTATTAGGATTACACTATTTTTAAATAATTTATTTGACATATCATCCACGGTTTATACTTTTTTTTCCATCTTCCTTTTCAAAAAAATGTTTATACTAGTTTGTTTATATTATATATTATATATGGTTTACTTGACTAATACTTATTAAGTTTTTTATGTGGTTATTATGGATTATAAGAAGATAGATATTTTTGCACCATGGATTTTTTTAGTCCTTGTTTTAATATATTTATTGTTTTCATTTATAGGATTCAATTATCATCTAAAAAACTTGGTTGGTGTAAGTAGTGACACAATAATAATAGTATTTCTGGGTATGCTAAGTTATATCATAGGAATGTATGTAAGTAAACGACTACTTAAGACAGAAAATGTCAGCATATGTGATGACAAAATCAATAAAATTGCATCAGAAAAAATTGTGTTGTCCGTAGTTGTACTTGGTATACTACTTCAAATAATTAACCTAATCTACCTTGGAGGCATACCATTATTCAGTGGACAACTAAAAGCACACGCAGTAACAAGGATATGGCTGGCATCATACCTTTTATTTCTACCATCAATCAACATCTTAATAGCAAAATATGATAATAAACTATACTACATACTATTCATAATAGGATTGCTACTATTTGTATCAACAGGATACCGAACAACGGCAATGGCAATAGTGCTGAGTGTCTTCATAACGATATACTACACAAAAAACCTGAAACTAAACCAGATAATACTAGCAATAGTGGTCATGTTTATATTACTGGTAGTGGTAGGATATGTAGCAGTAAAATCCATAGAATGGCAGGTATGGACATTAAATCCGATAGAACTACTTTTTTACAGGGCAGGATACACATTACAAGTACTTGACAATGCAGTACACCTACAATCCAGTACACATGGACAATTGCTATACAATACACTCACAGGATTCTTTAAATCAACCGATCCACGGGTGATAGTGGGTTCAACAACCTTAGGTTATGCACATTCAACAACATCAACAATATTCGGACCAATGATGCTGGATTTCGGGTTATGGGCAATGCTATTACAAATGTTTATAATAGGGATGCTAATGAATATATTCTACCTTGTCCAAAAAGAATTCCATAACATATACATAGCATTATACTCCATACTAATGGCACACGTAATAATATGGATAGAAACTGGTCCAACGGATCTGGTAATATTTCTATTCTTCGTAATATCAATAATAATACTAATATATACTTTATCAACTAAAAAGGAGGTTAAAGGATGAACATAGCAGTAGTTGCAGAAACTGCACCAGCCAAGACAATAATTCCCATAATAGAAAAAAGCACTGACAACATACTCGCACTAACACACAGTCAAATGGCAACAGACCTACTTTACCCATATAGTGTGGAAACATACAACATAGGTGAAAGCAGAAGAAACACGTCCAAAAAAAGAAGCAACTTCACCATAGGCAAACTAGTACTACAAGATGCATATCGCACATATAGTGCCATGAAAGACAAAGACATAGACTTAGTGTTGACGTGTGGAAATTCAGGGGATGTGAGAAAGGGACTAGTTGCAGCCAAGAAATTGGACATTCCTAAACTACACATAGAACAAGATATATATAATCCAATTGAAATGATTGCATATGCTAACTTAATCACAGTACCAAATACTGATGCTAGAAAAAAGCTTAAAAAAATGTATGGAATTACGAATACTGTTAACATTAAGGGGTATCCACAGGCAGAGTATGTAACTAAGCTACCATTGGAGGATGTGGATGAAGTATATAAATTCTATGGTAGTGATGACTTCTATGTACTCTTTTTAGGTGGAGATACACGTGCAGAAGATATTCCGGAAATAATACATCAGACAGAGAAACTATCAAAAACAATCATCATTATACCATACCGTTTTGATGTTGATTATGTTTCAAAACAGGTTACAAGAAGAGGAGTATATGTAGTTGATGGTGAAGTAGATTTAATAAGTCTTATGAACGCATCACAGGGTATAATATACTGTGCGGGAATGGGTGTCACGATTGAAGCTGGTTCTTTGGCAGTTCCTGCAGTTAAAATAATGGGATTTCATAAAGACCATGCTAGTAACGATTTGGCACGTTCTATAGGGATAAATGTTGTTTCAGTATATAATATAAAAGAAGCAGTAGGTTATATGAGGAAACCACGTTCAAAACAATTAATTAAGAATGGTATAAGAGCTAGTATGAAGGTAAATGAAATAATGCATAATATGACTATGTTTGAGGATGAATGTGGTGGTTTTAATAGTTTAAAACGGATTTGGAATCAAAGAAAACAGTATAGGTAGACTTATTACTATAAACATATTTTCTGTCAAATCTTAAACAATTTCTAAAAAATAGTTAAAAAAAGTAATTTTTCCTAATGGAAAAAAATCAAAAGAATAAGTATCTTTTGATGTTATTTTAGAATTTAAATTAGTATTTTAGTTTTGTTGCTAATTCAATATCTTCAGCTTTTACAGTTTTTCTTCCAGCGTGTTTTGCTATGTTGATAGCGTCTTCTGCAATAGCTAAACCGTAATCTTCTAAAATAGCTGTTAATTCTGCTTTAGCTTCATCGCTTGTCCTTGATGCACCTGCATTTTTTAATATTCTTCCTACTGGAGCTACTGGTATTTCAGTCATACATTTCACCTCCTACTTACTTAGTACTATATATTTTCATTCATGTATTTAAAGGTATTCCTTTTTTTCTTTATTTATCATTTTATTAACTGATTTAATCCAATACTTTCAACATGTTATTTCTATTGCAATATTTTTCATTATACTAATACTGCTATATTTTTTTTAATTTTAATCTTTAATAAAGTAAGATTGAAATAGATTATGACATAACTTCTCGAATTTATTACTTTTTGAACATTTTTTAAATATATGAAGTTGGTTCGTAATCTTTGGAACTACAATGCAATTGGTCCATTAGATGGATCAGAACCATACAAAAGGTCACAAATCTCGTATAACTGGTCAATACCCCTTACTTCATGGGCTTGCAAAGGAATCTCTGCGATAATCTGTTCAGAAAAAATTTCATGAATAGTGTCTAAACGCTTTTGCTGAACATCATATCTAGCCTTACAAAACTCACAATGCTCATTATCAGGTTGAACTTTATTAACAATAATACCATCAGTATACATATCACACTTATGTAAGGCATCCATAGCTCTACTGGACTCATAAATGGACATCTCTTCAGGAATCAACACAGTTTTAAATGAAGTCCTATCAGAATCAGTTAAAACACTCCTAGCTTCTATAATACGTTTTTTGGTTTCTTCTAACTCCGCCATACTTTCAAATTCATCCTCATCAGAACCCATAAATGGCATAATATTTTTCAACTTCTGAGCAGCACTACCCAAAGCCTTTCTAGTCTTAATCATTTTGCCCATCCAGGAATCCATCATCTCAGGGAAAGATAATAAACGCAGGGTATGACCTGTAGGGGCAGTATCAAAAATAACAACATCATACTCATCACTAGTCATGTATTCCATAAACTTCTCAAAAGATGCAACCTCATCAATTCCAGGAGAAGAACTCATCATATCCATCTGATCAGAAAACATACTAAGAGCATCACTATACTTCTGCTGGGATTCCATCCTATCTTTATATTCTTCCATAGCCTTATCAGGGTCAATTTCTATGGCTTCTAAGTTCTGGGTAATTGGAGTAGGCACATGCTTAATAATTCTATCAAAAGAATCACCTAAAGAATGGGCAGGGTCAGTAGAAATAATCAAAGTTTTCTTATTCATCCTAGCACACCACAAAGCAGTAGCAGCAGAAATTGTGGTTTTTCCAACACCTCCCTTTCCTCCAATAAAAATAAAAGTAGTATTTTTTTTATTAAACGTTACTAAATCTTTTACAGACATATTTTCACCTTATTTCATTATTTATATCTATTTAACATTTATATCTTTCAGAATAAATAGATGTTTTGATAGCTAACAGTAGGACAATTAACGACATTAAATATGTTATAACCCAATCCAACACATATGCTTATCTAAAATATGATAATTCACTATCCAAAATGATAACATATAATACTAATCATATAGAAACTATTATTAACAAAGGATAAACGGTGCATTAGATGATAACTATCCCAGAAATGGATACAGAACAATACATAAAAGAAGTATGTAAATTTATACAAGAAAAAGTAGAACAATCACACACAAAAGGCGTGGTATTAGGTTTAAGTGGTGGAATAGACTCAACAATAGTAGCATACCTGTCAGTACTGGCATTGGGAAAAGACCATGTGAAAGGATATATACTACCATCAAAGACAACATCAAAAGAAGATTTAAACGATGCATTACTAATTAAAGACTTATTAAACATTCAAGCAGAAACAATTTATATAGATGATATCTATGATAGCTTTTTACAGACAGACGGTACAGATGTTGATGATAAAACCTTAGCACAAAGTAATATCAAACCAAGAATAAGAATGACACTACTATACTACTATGCAACTCTAAACAACTACTTGGTAATAGGAACAGGTAACAAGACAGAACTAAACATAGGATACTTCACAAAATACGGTGATGGAGGAGTAGACTTATCACCAATAGGGGATTTATACAAAGAAGAAGTAAAACAAGTAGCATATAAACTAAACGTTCCAGAAAACATAATAAACAAGTCACCTACTGCAGGATTAACATTAAATCAAACAGATGAATCTGATTTAGGTTTAAAATACTCACAAATAGATAAAATAGTGTATGCGTATACAGAAAAAAGTATGAAAACAATGGATATATCAAAGCAATTAGGCATAGAACATGACAAAGTAGAATCAATAATTAATAGGATAATATCATCTCAACATAAAAGAGAACTAGCACCAATTTTCAAGAAAAAATAGGATATATATTTTATTTTTTTTCAAAAAATAAAATTAGGTTACAATTAATCTGATTTCGTCAAATGATTAATTAAAAAGTAATGAATAAGAATATAAAAAATTTTTTTTCCCTTTATTTATTAATTGTACCAATTTTATTTACCCCTAAGGGCAATAATTAATATGTTGTTACTATATATATTAATGTTGCTACTTTTAACGTAAGTTTTTCTGAGATAATGATATTGACCATTTAATAGTTTGTATGAATATCGACTACTTATCATAACTCAGTTTTTTATTTATCTAAAAATGAATAAATGTAACTAAGCAAATGTGCCATATCAGAGAGTAATCCAATTTTTTTCTCACAATTAAACTCTTCATCAAAGTTTTTTAAACACCCCCCCNNCAGAGAAGTTCTATTAGTAAACTAGATATGTAATCAAAAACATAAATACATATTATATTTAAACGAAAATTAAAACGTTGACGAATCATCCAATTAACTAATGGAGTAAACTAACATGGTAACAGAATTAGAGAAAAAATGGCAGAAAAAATGGCAGGATGCCAAGTTATTTGAATCCAACCCAGATGACAGGGAAAAAATGTACATAACAGTAGCATTTCCATATCCAAGTGGTGCCATGCACGTCGGTCATGGTAGAACATACACAGTACCAGATGTATATTCTCGATTTAAGAGAATGCAAGGATACAATGTACTATTTCCAATGGCATGGCACGTAACAGGAGCACCAGTAGTGGGAATAGCCAAAAGAATAGAAAGAAAAGATAAATGGACAATGGACATCTATAAAAATGTGCATCAAGTACCTAGCGATGAACTAAACAAATTTGTAGACCCAGAATACATAGTAAAATACTTCAGCACAGAATATCATGATGACATGACGAACATGGGATATTCGATAGACTGGAGAAGGGAATTCAGGACAATTGACCCACATTATAAACAATTCATACGATGGCAGATAAGACAACTAAAGGACAAAGACCTCATAAGAAAAGGTTCACACCCAGTAAAATACTGTCCATCAGACAAAAACCCAGTCGGAGACCACGACCTACTCGAGGGTGAAGGCGTAGGAATAAACGAATTAACCTTAATAAAATTCCCAATAGAAGATGATTACCTAGTAGCAGCCACATTCAGGCCAGAAACATTATATGGGGCAACAAACTTCTGGTTAAACCCAGACGAAGAATATGTTAAAGTAGCCTACAACGATGAAACATGGATAATAAGCAAACAATCATACAACAATATCATACACCAGAAAGAATCCATGGAGATAATAGAAGAAGTAAATCCAAAGGATTATATGGGAAAATACGTGACAAACCCAATAACCAATGACCCACTCCCAATATTCCCAGCATCTTTTGTAGACCCAGACTATGCAACTGGAGTAGTATTCTCAGTACCTGCACACGCACCAGCAGATTACATAGCATTAGAAGATATAAAAAACAATGCGGAATTGATTAATGAATACAATCTACAAGAACAAGTAGACAACATACAATTAATCAGCCTAGTTGACCTAAAAGGATACTCTGAATTTCCAGCAAAAGACTTCATAAAACAGTTCAACGTACAAAATCAGAACGATGAAAAATTAAAAGAAGCAACCAATGAAGCATACAAGACAGAACATGCTAAAGGAATAATGAATAAAAATAC
>MUZZ01000104.1:0-587 GCA_003266075.1 Methanosphaera sp. rholeuAM74 | reverse complement strand
GAGTTCGCAGAAAAACCTGTAATATGTCGGTGTGGTGCAAAATGTGTCGTAAAAGAATTGGATGATCAATGGTTCGTAAAGTACTCCGATGAAGAGTGGACACAGAAAACCTTCCAATGCCTAGACCAACTAGAAGTAATTCCAAATGAATTAAAATCAAACTTNNGAATATTATCTTGACTGGTTAGAAGACTGGGCCTGTTCAAGAAGACTAGGACTAGGAACACACATGCCATGGGATGAAAAATGGTTAATAGAACCATTAACTGATTCAACAATATATATGTCTTACTACACAATCGCAAAATACATGAATCAAATAAACCCTGAAGATTTAAATGACGCATTCTTTAACAAAGTATTCTTAAATCAGGACGGAGCAAACGATGGCTCAACAAACAACATATCACCAGAACTTACACAAGAAATACAGGATGAATTCAACTACTGGTATCCACTAAACTGGAGGTTATCCGCAAAGGACTTGGTTGGAAACCATCTTTCATTCCATATGTTCCACCACGCAGCAATATTCCCAAAAGAGTACTGGCCTAAAGGAATAACAGTCTTTGGTATGGGATTACTTG
>MUZZ01000196.1 GCA_003266075.1 Methanosphaera sp. rholeuAM74 | reverse complement strand
CCCCCCCCCCCCCCCCCCCCATGGTTCTAAGAATTTGCCACAAAGAAAAAAAACAAAGAAAAACAAGTCAAAACAAGATATGAAGAATAGATAAAACAATTAAAACAAACAAACAACGCTAAACAATTAACTATAACTAAAAACAAGTACTAAACTTTATTAATAAACAAAAACAAACAATACAATGATTAGTCATAGGTCAAATGCCATATTAACTGATTAGTCAAATGTCTAAACATATACAAAAAAAAGATGGAAAAAAACATGAAGAATACAAGAAAAATATTCTTTGTACTCACAGTATNNTGCCATAAATCTAGATTAGTCAAAATGTCAAAGTAACATAAAATATTGAAGTGAAAAAATTATGAACAACAAGAATAAAATATTCTTTGTACTCACAGTATTAGCACTACTATTAGCAGTATCAACAGCATACGCAACAAACGATGCAAACACCACTACTGCTACAACAGACACACCACAAATAACAGGTGACAGTCCAACACAGGCAAATAGCATAGCAAGTACTAATACAATTACAAAGAACAACAAAGAAAAGAAAACAACAACAAAGACAGTTGAAGTAAACGATATGAATGAATTAACAAACAATATAAATAGTGCTATTAATGATACAGACAACAACGAATACATAATTAACCTAAATGATGGAACATATGAGATAACATCAAACACCATATACAATCCTGGAACAAACACTCCGAATATTATCATAAATGCTAATGGGCAGACATTATCATCCAGCACAACAAACCAATATATTAGATTTAATAATGGATGTAACGTAACAATCAATAATGCTACATTTACCCTCGTGCTTCAAAACTATGCAAACAATATGACAATAATTGATTCATTAATCTCAAACACTATTAGAAATAATCCTAACATGAATTTAACCATAGAAAACTCAACAATAAATGCTACTCTAAATAATAATGGTAACACCTTTATCGGTGATGACGTCATATTCACAGATTCATTTACATTGAGTGGAACTGGAAATGTGACAATCAATGATACTTCCAAAATATTACCGTATATGAGTTACTTTAACGGTAATTATACTCTTGAAAACTTAAATATCACAACTGATAAACAGAACGATGGAAATTTAACAATCAAAAATGCTAACATTACTACAAGTTTATATAACGGTGGTAATTTAGTGCTCGATAATGTCATGGATAACAATAGGATTACAAACATAAATAGGGGAAATTTAACAATCCGTGATTCAATCCTTAATTGCAGTCTAACTAACAATGGAAAACTAGTTATCGAAGATAACGTGGTCTTCGGAGAACGTTTCAGTATTTCTGGTAGTGGTCCAATCGAAATCGATGACATCTCAGTACTAGCTCCATATCTTTCAACGTTTAATGGAACATACACCCTTGAAAACATGGTAATATCAAGGGAGTGGACAAACTATGGAAACCTGACGCTTGTCAACATAACACTGAATTATAGCTTATATAATCGTGGAAACATGGAAATAATCAATTCAACAGTAAATTCATCAAACTTGAACCACTTTATAAGTAATACTGGAGGAAACCTAAGCATACATAACACCTACCTAAACAATATCGTGACAACAAATGGTAATTTAACCATTGATGATGACGTAACCTTCGGAGAAAACTTCAAGATAAATGTCAACGCTGGTGGAGTCGTAATAAGTAATGACATTACCAGGATAACACCATACATGAGTAGGTATAATGGTACGTTCATAGTAGAAAATGTGACCATTAACCAAGACAAACAGAACATTGGTAACCTGACAATAAGAAATTGTACACTTAATTCAACTATAACAAACAGTGGTGTGTTAACAATATGTGACGACGTCGTATTCGGAGAAAAATTCACACTAGCAGGAAATGGAAAATTAATTATCAATGATACAGATAGAATTGTATTATACATGTCCACATATAATGGTACATACACAATAGAAAACACTACCCTCACAACAACAAAAACAAACTATGGAAACCTCACAATTAAGAATTCAACAATTAACTCAACAATCAACAACTATGGTGGAGTTCTAACAATATGTGATGATGTAATCTTCGTAGATAGATGTACAATAACAAACAGTATTTATGATAATGGAACAATCGTAATAAACAATACTAATAGAATCGCACCATACCTACGCTACTACAATGACACATACACCATAGAAAACATTGACTTGTCCTTCAGAACAACAAAGGAAAACTACGGAAACCTAAGCATAATAAATTCAACCATAAGTTCACCAAACAGTGCTTCAATCAGCAACTACAAGAATTTAACAATTACAGACTCAACTATTAAGGCAAGAATATACGCATACGATACCGTTACAGTTAAAAACAGTACATTAAACGGAGTAATAGAACTACAAACATATAATGGATTTGGAATACTTATCATAGAGGAGGATGTAGTCTTTGGAGAAAACTTCCAGATAAATGGTGGAGGAAAAGTCATAATAAATGATGCAAGCAGGGTTACACCATACATGACCACATTCAATGGTACATATACCATACAGGATACCAACAGGAACAAAACAATAACTAACGCTGCTAACCTCACAATAAAAAACACCACATTAAGTGCAAGTGTGACAAACAATGGTAACATGCTAATTGAAGATGGAAGTGTCCTAAACAATAACATATACCTAACAAACAATAAAAACCTCACAATCAATAATTCAACATTAAATGGACGTATAACAAACTATGGAAACCTCACACTTGGAGATGAAGTAGTACTGGGTGAAAACTTCCAGCTATCAGGAAATGGGATGATATTCTCAAACAATCTTAGTGCAGTATTCCCATATATAACAACATTCAACGGAGAAGGAACAGCAACAGTGACAGACTACAATAACACACTACAAAACAATGGAAACCTCACACTAGAAAATTCAACACTCCTAAAAACCATAACCAATAACGTAAACGGTCAAATTACATTCAAAAACACGACAACATACAACACACTACAAAATAGTGGAACAATGATATTTGAGAATGCCACCATAGACACTAGCATCATAAACAATGGAGTAGTAATCATATCAGATGACACCATACTAACAGATAACTTCACGTTAACAGGTACTGGAGAAGTAATAATAAACGATACAAACAGAATAGCATTGTTTATACAAACATATAACGGAAACTACAGCATAAATAATAAGACCATCACAGAAGCAAAAGAAAACTATGCAAACTTAACACTAACTAATTGTGCAATCAATGAACCAATAACAAACTATGGAAACTTGACACTAAACAACTGTAACGTATACGCTGAAATAATAAATGAGGGTGTGTTAATAATTGATGAAGACACAGTTATCTCACCAAACACAGAAATAAAAGGAAATGGTGAAATAATTACGGATGATATAACACGATTATTACCATACATATCATGTATAAATGGAAACTACACAATAACTGATGTAACACTAAACAAAACATATAAATTCAATGGAAACGTGACACTAGACAATTGTAATATCACAAAAACAGATAACATAAACTATGGCGTATTAAACATTAACAACTGTAACATCGACGTGGATGATGAAGAAACATGGATTGAAAACATAGGATTACTAATAATAAATGATGATTCAACCATCACAGGAGAAATAGAAAACTATGGAGATGTCTTCTATGATAACGTACCTGAAGATTATACATACAATCCAACAGTACACATAGTAAACAATAAAACCGTGAACAAGTTCTTCTCAAATGGTGGACTAAATGGAATAGTCAAATATGGTGACACACTAGACGTACAAGGACAAATCAATCGAACCTCATCACTAATAATAAACAAACCAGTAAACATGATTACAACAACCAATGATGGATACATTACCCTCAACAGCCTTGGTGGAGACTACTTCGGAACAAATCCAGGTTCAAGTTTCATCATATCAACGGATGGATCAAACTCAAACATTACTGGAATATACTTCTATAACACACAGCTATGGCTTTACAACACTCACAACGTCACACTAGACAACATCAGTGCAGTAGTAGAGAATAGGAGAATAGGAAGTGGAGTAGGACAAACCTCAATCAGAGCAAACTCCACTAACATCACAGTCAAAAACAGTTACATATCCACAACAGAAAACGAGGGAAGTTCTTCACTCGTACTAGCATGGGCAGACAATTGTACCATAGAAAACTGTACAGTAGTAGGAAATGGATTCGTAGGAAACCTGATCTACCTGACAACCTACAACGTAGACATACCAGATGGTACAATAGTAAACTGTAACAACAAGATACTAAACAACACGTTGATAGGACCAGAAAAAGCTATAAGTACCTGTTATACGTTTGCATTTGCTGGAGTGAACAACACATTTGATGGAAACACTGTAAACTACACGGGAATAGGAGTAAGTGCACAATGGGGAAGTGGAGTAAACGGAACAGAACAAAGTGAAAGCCTGTTTGCAGTAGATAATAACACTGTCTCCAACAACAAATTCTATGGAGGATGTGGAATAACAGCAGGAAACTACATATACAATAACTTCGTAGAAAGTGGGGCAATCCGTGCAAGTCACGCATACATCTACAACAACACTGCATACAACCTACAAGTACTAGGTCAAAAATCAGAGATATACGACAACACAATCACAAACCAGTTAAGCGTAACAACCGACACAAGAAACTACGCACTAGTAGAAAACAACACTATAGCAAAAATATTAATACAATACAAAGCAGAAAACGTCACATTCAATAACAACAACATTACAAGTACAGTATACCTCAACGGTTCAAACATAATCTTCACGAACAACAACATAACAACAGACGATGAATATACCATCATAGGAAACAGACTAACAACAAATAACATTATCACAAACAACTACTTAAAAGCAGCAATCCTTGATGGAGATGCATCAGTCAATATTAGTAAAGAAGAAAACAATGTAGTAGATAACATACCAGTTAATACTGTCATAACATTCGACACAGATAGCGTTGTAATTAACAGGCCAACAACGATTACTGTAACAGTAGTTGACGTGAAAGGAAACACCATGACCGATGGTAGCATAACATTCACAGACGCAGAAGGCAACATACTAGGACAAGCACAAATAACCGAAGAAGCAACAACATTAGAAGTAACTTACAACACAATAGAAACCCAAGAAATAATCGCAACATACACTAGTACACAAGAGTTAATATCTAATTGTACCACAACACAGGAAATTAGCATAGAAAAAGTGCCAACACAAATCACTATTAACCCTGTAGAGGTAACCTCAGACGCAACAACTATCACGGCAACAGTAACTGATGAGTTAGAAAATCCAATCAATACTGGAAGAGTCTACTTCAAAGTGGATGGTAAGGTATTAAGAGATCCTACTACCAAGAGGGTATTATACATAGACGTAGAAGATGGTAGTGCAACAACTCCAGAACTAGACACGACCAGTTGGAGTAATCAGACAAGTATACTAGCAGTATATCAGAAGACAGCCACGACTCTAGAAAGCACTAGTGAGGTAGTAAACCCAACTATTAGTATACCAGAAGCAGATGAACCAGTATTTGCTGTGGATGATGTTACAACACAAGCTGGTAGTGAAGTGACTATCATGGTTAACACTAAGAACCTTGATTCTGGTAAGGTGGTTCTAAAAGTGAATGGTAAAACTGTCAAATCATCTGATGGTAAGTTGTATGCCAAAGTAATTGGTGATACTACTACGTTTACATATGTTTTACCTAAAACCTTGAATGTGGGTGAATACTCAGTTAAGGCTGTTTATACTAGTGGTAGTACTAAGCTTGAAGCTGATAGTAAACTCATAGTAGAGTAATTATACTTATTATTCTACTCCACTTTTTCTTTTTTATGATTTGGTCAATGTATATCTATTTTTATATTTTAGCTTAGAACAAATACTGATATCATTATTATTGATTTATGGTCAATATTTTAGCATAAGATAAGATGTCTATATCATTTAATCATGGGTTTTGTCGATAATTGTATCAGTCATTGACTGTATTATTTTTTCTGTTGAATGTTGTTTGTATTATCATTTATGTGTATCATGTTCTGGTAAATAGTTGTATCATATTACATTAGAAAATACCTAAATTTAAGAACGTTTTTAGTTAAACCATGCCCATACATAGTTGTTTAGAATTGCAACATCGCATGAACACTTATTTTATCATTTTATTTATTAATTATTATTATATTATTATATATATTATTATTATATTATATCAGCGAGGATATATGGAGACTGTAACTGTATTACGTATTAATATTTCACATATTAAAAAATTGTGTTACAATACTACCATGAGTAGTGGGTCTTCTCGTTGGACTGTTACACTTGCAGCACTTGTCATGATACAATTTCAAGTGTAAAATATTTTCACTAATGATTCATCTCCCATGATTTCCAGACCATTTTGAAATGAAATCTATACCTATATAGTAGAACATGAATTATTCTAAAAATCAAAACAAACAATTATTTATAGGTGAAATCATATGGAAAAATGTAAAACATATTCATTCAGAGATAACAAGGGTTTACTCGAGGGCTTTGATAAGGGCACTCGTAGTGAGTTTATCAGGGAGGCAATTGAAACCAAGATAAGGATGAAAGAGATATATGATAAGGAGTTGATTGAAGTAGTTGAACTAATCGACTATTATAGTGACAGACTCGAATGGATTGAATATGAAATTAAAAGGATTAACAAGGACAAAAAGAAATTACTATCCATGAAACGTAAGACCAAGAACAAGCATGAAAAGTTTATCATTGAACGTAACAAGATGCTGAATGCCTTAGAAAGAGAGGACAACCTAGATTATGAGGACAACCTAGACATATTAAAGGATAATGCCTGTAAGACCATCATCACTAACCTACTGTTACAACTAAATGATCCATCAGTAAAACCAGTTGATACCAAGTATCTTAAAAATAAGGCTAAATTTATAAGTATGGACGAATTAAGACAAAGATGTCTAAGCTACGTAGAAAAACACGTGCCTGAAAACACGGTAATCTCTAATATGATTGTGACCAAGAAGGATATCAAGTACCTTAAGAAGATGATTAAGTTTCTATAGAGATTATCCTAATATTTAATTTTTTTTATAATAATGAAGAAATTTTCAAAAAAAAAAGTAATGTGGAAGTTTAGATTAGTTAAAAACTACCAATAATGCTCATGCATCTGAGTATAATAATCCTATTGCCCTGTTAAAGACAAATACAGCGTATATAGAGAATATTGAAATTATTATATTTGATAATAAGGAAGCTGTTCCAAATATTACATATATTATATTTATAATAATAACCAAAGCAACAAAAATACATAAAATTGTTGTAAATATTTTTACGAATCCCACTCTGCTAATATCTGCTATTGCATCACTTATACTTAATGCATATCCCAAATCATCGGTTTGTGCTAACCTGCACTGGGCCATGGTAGCTGCTAATGTGAATATAATAAACAATATTAATGCTATTATCAATACTATCCAGTTTCTGAAGATTAGAGAAAATAGGAATGTTAGTATTGCTGGTACTATGTAGTAGACTATGTTAACTATTAATAATTTTATTCCATTTGATATCTGCCTTCCAGCATCAAACTCTGGAGTTCTGTTTTCTCTCCTTATAGATAATTTAACTATATCCAGTACGTATCCATTTATCAGGAACGCTATTAGTATGGATATGATTATACCCACTATTGCCACGACTAGTCCTACAATTGAGTTGGATTTAGTCATCATTATTCCCACAATTGCTAACGACAGTGTTATTGACATTACAATTGATAACACTATGTATATTAGTAGTGCCCTCGTGTTTTTGAACGGGTAACCTAGTGCATCATTAAATATATCACTTATGTTCATCATCTCACCCCCCATTGTTAAATTACTTCATAATAGAAGTCTAGTTATTATATTTATTTGAATAAACATATAAATCTTATTATTAGATTACTTTTTCTTTATTTGAAAGTTCTTTAATAAGTTGATTTACATGGCACATTGATTATTAGTCAAAAAGCTATATGAAATTATCATACTTTTGATTAAGCCAGATATTACTTTAAAATAATGGGGATTATAACAATCCCAAAAAAAAGAAAGTTAAAGTGGAATAAGATGTTGATTTACAATTCTTTTCCACAGTTCATACATACTACGATGTAGTCTGGGTTTTCATATCCACACTGTGAACATTTCTTTACACCACTCTCTGGTAGTACTTGATTAGTTGTATTATCATCCTGTACCGGAGTTTCTTGCTGTAAATCTGTTGGTTTGTTATCTACTGGTTGATTGTCATTTGTATTATCTGGGTTAAAGTCTAGTTGCTGAGTATTACTATTAATCATATTGTCCTGCTGGTACTGACCCTGACTAGGCGGATACTGCTGATACTGGTCTTGAGTATTAGGATACTGCTGGTATGGATTGTTTGTGAATTGATTCCTGTTATAACGGTCTAAGTATAGTAATCCATTAGCTCTAGCAGTGAACAGTAATATATAAGTGTTAAATAATCCAATAGAGATAATTGCACCTATAACTGGTATTCCGAGCAACAATTCTGATACAAAAGATATTATACCAGTAATTATCGATACAAGCACTAGTATGCAGAATATGTTTACTAAGCCTATAGTTTTTGCAATCTCCCATATATTGCTAATTGATAATGCTTCACCAATATCATCAGTTTCAGCTAACCTTGCCAGGCAAATAGGCAGTATCAATCCTAGTAGAATAGCTACAACAATAAATAGAATTATTATGATAAGTGCAAAAATTGAACTCTTAAGTGCTATAGCTACTGCAAATAACATCAATAGCACAAACAACGGAATCACATACAAGACTATTTCAACTATTAATGCCTTAATTCCACTAATTAAGAAGACATTAGGATCAAATTCTGGTAACTGATTACTTTCACCAATAGTTTTTCTGATAACGCTGACACCAATACCAGAGTTTATTATAGTAAATACGAGGATTAACACGTAGATAACAATCATACTAACTGATACTGTTGTAAAATTGTTGTTAACCAAAGATTGCAAACCTTCAGGTGTTGAAAAGCTAAAAACTAACATTAAAATTCCGAAAATAACTCCGAGAATTATGTTAGGTATAGCAAGTACAAAAAATTGCTTCATATCACCGAGTGGATACTTAAATGAATCATTAATAATATTTGACATATCCATAAATATTTATCCTCCATTCAATTTCTTTATGAATAATACATACTTATCTAGTTAATATGATTTATAGTTATGCCCAAAAAAAGAAGCAAATAGATAATTATAACATAAATAAAAGTAAGTTATATGATATTAACACCCAAACATCGCCCCCAAAAAAAAGAAAAACTAAGAAGAATATTATGCGTTAATACCTCCGTCTTCTACGCAATCTCCTGAATACACCATAAAGTCCCAGAAGTACTGCTAACACAATAATCACTGGCATCATGTTCACTAGTAGTGATTCATGTACCTTAGTAAATGAATAGTCATAGTCGAAGCCCATAGTATCAGGACGTGTATGGTTAGCAGTGATTTTTGCGAAATTATAGACAAGGTCATAGTATCCAATCCTCGCACCATCATAGTCAATACTATCAGGGGCTTTATTGTTTTCATCCATGTAGGACTTCACAATACCAGCCATCTTCATGTAATCATATATCGTGTATGAATTCTTGGCAAATTGTGAGTACTCCTCAGGACTATCTGGACTGCCATAATCACCCACATCACTTAATCCATTACCGTTAAGATAACTGCTTGTAAGATAAAGTAACTGGCTTGCCGTATAACCATTATATGTGCCATTAAATGCAGTGTCATTATTAGCTATCAGATCACTACTTGCCTGTGCCATGGTACTTGGATGAAGTCCATGCCTTAAAATCAAGGAGTCATCATAGTCGTTATTAGTGTTAGGATTGTCCACACGCTTAATAATCTCCTCTGCGATGAACTTGTTCACATTACTATCTGATGAGGTATACGTGCCACCAGATGCCTTGTCAGGATACTTCTTAACTGGCTGAATATAGTCAACACCACTACGTCTTAGAAACTCACCAGGAGTGTTTAATCCTGCAAAACTTGAGGATGAATAGTTGTCATCCCATGCACGTCTAAGATAACTTTCATTATCCAAGTCATAGTCGCCAGTATTGACAAAGATTATCTGTTTATCATTTGCCGATGAATAGCGGGCAAGTATGTCAAGGTTACCAGCACATGCAGCAGCAAAGTTTACACTAACATCACTAGATGATTCTATTGCACGTGTACCTTCACCAGGACCAGGAGCATTACTGTCAACTACAGCATCAACTCGTCCACCAGACAACTCTTCAATAAAATTTGCTACCTCTTCAAGCATTGCCCTGTCATTTGATTCACTGCCAACATGGTCTGATGTGAGAAAGACCGTGGTAGCACTAGCCGACGGAACAAGTAACAACAGCAATAATATAATTGCAACCCTTTTCATATTACACCTTCCACTAATTTTACTCCTAGTTTGTATGCTTTTTCAAGGTCTTTCGGAAATTCCTCCTCCAGTACACGTCGTTTGTCCTTTTCATCAAAGATATAGTTTTCATACAAACTGTAATCATTGAACTGGTATGTGTCATAGACTTTTAATGACTCTACACTACCAAATGCGTATTTCATTACACCATCCACAGATTCAAATATGCTTTTACTGTAAATTTCATCAGATATTTCTTTATTAGCGTTCATCGTATAGACCATGGCAGTAGGCTTAGAGTCTAAAAGTGATTTACCACCATAAACTAGTTTAGGAAATACCAAGCGTTCAATAAATGAACGAGCCTCACCAGTAATGTTTCCGAAGTAGATTGGACTGGCAATTACCAGAGCATCACTATCCCATAACTTTGGAAGTAATTCATTTAAATCATCCTTTATTGGACACGTACCGTAGAACTTGCCATCGATACGCTTACAATGGAAACATGACTTACAACCCTTATAGTCAAGGTCGTATAGGTCGATTATTTCAACTTCAGCATTTTCATCCGTGTCAGTTATGCCCTCAGCTATTGAATCAAGTAGTTTAGCAGTGCTGGATTTCTTACGTGGACTGCCGTTAACCAAATAATATGTCATATTCATTATCACCTTATAAAGTTATAAAATGTTTTCTCCTCCCTACATGGGGTTTCGGAGTCTTTCAAATTTTTAAGCATCCATACGATGCTACGTGCAAGGTCTCTCATCTGTTGCATACCCTCAACATCACTTTTGACCTCATCAGGGGTGTTGCCATGAACGGCATTCCAATACTGACCAGAAGCTATTGGCATCCGAAGAATCGTGAAGTACTTGTTGAGTCTGTCGAAGGCAGAGCCTGCACCACCACGTCTGCAACTGACGACACTAGCACCAACCTTGTTCTCAAATAACGTGGAATTCTGGTAGAAAGCCTTATCAAGGGCTGCTGAAAATGAACCATTAATGCCGGCATAGTATACTGGACTTCCAAGAACAATAGCATCAGCACCAGCCATCTTCTCGGCCAATGTGTTAGATACATCGTCACAGACACATCTGCCCAGCTTGACACAGGCCCTACATGCCCTACAACCATATACTGCATCATTTCCTATCCAGAATATCTCACAACTTACACCTTCATCCTCAAGGACTTTCCTTATTTCACATAAAGCCGTGTATGTACAGCCCTCTTCTCTTGTACTACCATTAACCAGTAACGCTTTCATATATATCACCTACTTATAATTATAATAACTTTTCTTCCCATTCCTTTTCTCTAAAGCCAGTCATAACAAAATCATCACAAACGACGACTGGCCTTTTGACGAGCATACCATCACCAGCAAGTAACTCCAATTGCTCATCTTCACTCATGGATGCTAACTTATCCTTCAATCCGAGTTTACGATAAAGTATGCCACTAGTATTGAAGAATTTCTTCAAAGGATAACCACTCAAGGAATGCCACAACTTTAACTCATCAAATGATGGATTATCCTCCACAATATCACGCACATCATACTCTAAGCCATGTTCATCCAACCATTTTAGTGCCTTTCTACAGGTACTGCACTTAGGATAGACTACAACTAACATAACTATTTACTCCTCCTAAAAAATACTTCATAATATCATATAACTATATATACTTAATAAATCTTAAATATATCCTTCAATATATATTAATATATATAAGATAAGGTGAGAATATGACTGACTTTCTAACAAAAATGGATTCAAACAACAAAATAGAAATACCAGAAGAAATAATAAAAAAATTCCAAATAAGCGATAAATCCACAATAGAATGGACCATAGGAAGAAACAAAGACATAATACTAAACATTAGACCATACAAAGTCAAACTAGCTCCAAACGATGGATTTGAATAAGACTAAGTAATAGTCAATAATATGAACACAAGGGGTATACAAATCCCTTAAAAACACGCTTTTAACCTCCCACAACATATTATATTAAACTAATTCTAGAAAAAGTATGCACTATTATTCAGGATATGAGATAGAAGTACTAATTACATAGTATGACTGTCATTATAACATATTAATAGCATAATTAATTAGCATGAGATATAATACCAAAAATATTAGGGAAAAAAATAATAGGAGTATTCCCACATGTATACTCACACCTAATTTTCTGCACTAATCTTATTATTGAAGAGCTTAATGCTGATAACTAACAAGACAACACCCATAACAATTATACAGATGATGTTTGGCAGTACTGCTTTAAGTGGCTGACCATATGTCAAAACCTGTCGGAAAGCTGTAATAGCCTGATTCCATGGTAGGATTTCATATATCTGCACACTCCTCCCATTGAATGTTCCTATCACAAACTCTGGTAGTGGGAAAAATGATCCACAGATGAAGCTTAGAGGAACAGATATGATGGTTGCAAGGCTACCAGCCTGATTCGCAGTTTTAGTGACAGAAACTATTATCAAGGACAATGCCACAGATGCAATTGTTGTTACTATACCAATTGCCACTGCCAGTACTAGTGAGTCTGTGCCACCCTGCCACTTGAATCCCAAGATCAGTGCTACGCCAAAGAGTATTACCACCTGTATTGCACCCATAAAAAGCCATGCACATAGGTTGGCCAGAATGTAATCCCTACTTTTCATCTTCGACAACTTCAGACGTCTAAGGAGTCCATCCTCATTTTCCTCTGCTATCTGACCTGCTACTGAGGTGACGTTCATCAGTATAGCAAAGACTATTAAACCAGGTGCAATGTAATCAAATAAACTGAATGAAGATGTTCCCTCAATCGAATCTGAAACAACCCCAATACTCCTATATGCCTGACCAGTACTTGCCTGTTGAAGATTGCTAGAGTACTGTGAAAGCACGTTTGAAATTACGTTACTAGCAATGGCATATGATGTGGATGTCGGATCTCCAACTAATGTGATATTCGTAGGTATATCATTGGATTCTAGATTACTGAGGCTAGCCACACTATTAGAGTAGTCCTCTGGTATGACTAGGATGGCTGATATCGTGTCAGTTTGTAGTAACTCTTCTCCCTGACTTCTGGAGTCTAATCTTGTGATTTTGAACAAACTCTCATCGTTACTGAGGTTAAGGTTGTCCAAGCTTTCAATCAGGTCATTAGAATAGTATGCACCATTTACTCCTTCATCCAAGTTAAGTATTCCCAGGTTTACAGTTGAATCCGTGAATGATGAGCCACCGAATGCTACTCCGAATACCAGCATGAATATTACTGGAAACAGTAGTATGAAGAATAAGTTTCTTCTATCACGCAAAATCTCCTTCATGTTCTTTATAAATAAATCCCATATCTTCATATTATCAGTTACTCCCTCAAATGCCTTCCAGTCAGTTCAATAAAGACGTCCTCTAAGGTGTTCTGTCTGATGGATAAGTCTGTCAGTCTTGTATTGTTGTCATCTACTGCGTGGATAATGTCTGGTAGCATACTAACAGCGTTTAACAGGTTGATGTTTACCTTGTTGTCTACGTAGTTAATGTTGTCACAGCCCTCAATCATCATNNGAATTTTTAAGGTTTACTGGTGTGTCCATGCTCAGCAATCGGCCATGGTCGAGTATGGCAATTGTGTCACTTAGCTTATCAGCTTCATCCATTAGGTGGGTGGTGAGTATTATAGTGTTGTTTAATTCTTTCTGATATAATATGTAATCCCATAACACCCTACGTGACTGTGGGTCAAGTCCTTCTGATGGTTCATCCAATACTATTATTGAAGGTTTATGGATTGTCGCCATTGCAATGTTCATCCTACGCTTCATTCCACCAGACAAGTTTTTTATCCTCGTGTTCCTCTGGTCTTTAAGTATAAGTCTGTCCAGTATTTCATCGATTCGTTTTTTAAGAACTTTACGTGGAACTTCATACATCTTGCCCATGAGGTATAGGTTCTCATAGCAGGTAAGATTATCCCAGAGTATTATATCCTGTGGACATACACCTATATCTTTTTTATCAACCATGTCCCGTTGTTTGTTGTTGATTAAGACTTCACCACTACTTGGTTTAAGTAATCCTACCATGATGTTGATGGATGTACTCTTTCCTGCACCGTTAGGACCGAGCAACCCAAATATTTCCCCACGTTTCACCCTTAAGTTAAGCTTGTCTACGACTACCTTGCCATCATACTCCTTGACGATATCCCTTAATTCTATGACAACATCCATTGTAATACATCCCCATTAATAATAATATATCTAAATATTATGATAAATATCTAACGCACCCCCAAAAATATTATATGATAAATTCATTGATAAAATATTAAAACAACAAAGGATAAATTATTATTAATGACTAAATTGGAGGTAAAAAGTAATGCAAAGATGTCCAAAGTGTGGAGAAATAAACTATGATGATAATGACTACTGCATCAAATGTGGAGAAGAGATATATATAACCGTCGAACCTGATGAAATGAATACACCAGACAATTACAATACAGAAGCAGAGGACTTTCTCAACGAATTATTAGTAACTCCTGATAATGATGAAGAATTTTCAGAGGAAATAGATCCAGAAAATAAAGAAGATGCCGTAGAAGAATTCACAAGAGAACTATTTAATGATGAAAACATATTCAGAGAAGAACCTAAGAGAGAAGTAGAAATAATGTCTTCAGAAGACGTAAAATATATGATAAAACGTAACAAAAACCTGGAAAACGATCTCGGAATGCATATTAGAAACATTGACATAATCGTGAATCCTAAACGGAGAAACTATGAAGTAATCGGTGAAGTACGATTAGATAAAGACAGACAAAACAATGTTAAATTATCCATACTGGAATTTAACGAACATAACCAACAAGTACACAGCTATGGGACGATAATCGAAATAAAAGATGACAAATATGAAGTATTCAACATAGTAATTGAATCAGACCTTGAAAATGCCAGTAAACTGATTCTTATGCCCAAATTACTTAAGAAAGCTCCGAAGGATTTATCACCAGAAAAGATAGATCAGATCATACAGAACACACCCAAGAAAAAGCCACATCCAAATATCTTCATTGAACAGATAAAAGACATTGAACGTAAGATTGGAATGAAAATAAGTAATACGTCAATCATCATAAAATCAGTTGACAGCTTAGAGATAGTTGGTGAAATCCATATCAAAAATCCTCAAAAGTATGATACGATAAACATAGTTGCCACATGCTATGATAGAAAGAACAAGATAATTTTCACACAGACTAATAAGATTAACACACGGCTATTTCTAGGATTTGACACCCTACAATTAAAAGTTAATGGCGTGGAAGTTGATGAAATAGAGCGAATAAAAGTATACCCTACATTACAGTAAGTAAATATTCCCTACTTACACCTTATTTTTCCATATTATGAACTGAAAGATATGTTGTATACTCTTTTTTATAGTT
Organism: Methanosphaera sp. rholeuAM74; assembly: GCA_003266075.1. Classification (GTDB taxonomy): domain Archaea; phylum Methanobacteriota; class Methanobacteria; order Methanobacteriales; family Methanobacteriaceae; genus Methanosphaera. Next base: position 3,089 of record MUZZ01000196.1, on the reverse strand, counting down.
TGACTTTAATATTTTGCTTATTTGTGTTGATAATTCTTCATCACTGGTACTTTCTAGAATTGATATGAGAATGTCAAACTCATTTACCTGATTGATTAATTGATCTTCCAGTGCAACCCTTAATACCTTATTATTGCTTTGCATTATTTTATCCTTTATTAGCATGTCATGGTAGTCCATGTATAATGAGGATATGGCTTTGCTTAACGAGTCTATCATTATCGTTTCAGAGGATATTGGTGTAGTACCTATTTTTATGAATATATTGTTGATTTTATCAGTAACCTCACCAGCCCTATTTACTGGAAAGTCAGTGCTGAGTACGTACTCTATATACTCATAGAATTCTATTAATTCATCCAAGTTATCCCTATTATTTCTGAATATTAATCTCAAGTCAAGCAGTAAACACTTCAAGTAGTGATTAGTCCTATCAGAGAAGTTGCTGTTGGATAATTCTAAGACATCATCTATTAGTCTTATTTCTACTTTTTTGTTATTTGTTGTCAAAATTCTTATCTCCAATGCTAATTATAGTAATATTATTTTTGTGTGTCGAAGTATTTAATTTTATATTATATGACGTGTTTTTTATGAAATATCAAAATAAATAGAAAACATTACATATCAATTAGTAGACTAAGACTATCCTAAATATTACAGTAATTATTACAAGTGGAATATTCTAGAAAAGAGGTGTAATATTTCATAAAGAAATAATTTAGGTTAACGGATAATTAAAGCCTTAAACATGAAAAAAACAAAATATTACATACCAAATCACAACTGTAATATTTCACAAGAACTGTAATATTCAATTTATGAAAATTGTTATGGAAAGTTATACCATTAATATAAATATAAGTACAATATATTAATTAAAAAATATTACACAATAGTAATCAAAAGGAACTTCCAGATAACAAAAAATCCGATATATAACTTATCATTAGCTGACTGAAACTTGACATAATTATCACATTATTATTCTCTGAACATAACTAATTAATATCTGGCAAGCTCATCCTCATCAAAAAAATAAGAATACTAAAAAAAGTATTTCCTCAACATTAAATATAAAGGTAGTAGAAATTGAAACAATATTCAATCACTTAAAATTGTGGTTACCCATGAGTAGATGATATAACAATACAGGTATATTACATACAAGTCCACTAAATTAATCCCACAACTTCCCACCTAAGAAAAAAATAGAATATTACGGATGTAATATTTCTACTGGGTTAAGTGTAATAATTGCTATAATCAATAGGTATAAAAACACTTAACAGATAGTAATTTACTAAAAGAGAGGTATTTATGGAGATATCATTAAGTGTAATATTTAATGTTTAAGTGTAATATTTGACCATTAAAAGTATTGAAAAAATAGCATCACCTAAGTGAAATATTACACCCACCATAATTGAAATATTACAGGTGTAATATTTAGCGACAAACTGTAATATTTCACACAAAGATAAAACATAAAAACTCCCATAAAATCATATCCATACAACTAGATATGTACCTCACAGTCAATATAAGACAACTGTAATATTTGGGTCTCAACTGTAATAATTAGTGTAATATTTCACAAAGCTTTATATAGTAAATATTACAGAAATATTACATAGAAATATAAAATATGGTATTGGTGTAATATTTGTATTTCATATGTTTCATTGGAAAGGACTCTTAGAAGCCTATTTCAATTATCTAAAGACCATTACCATTATTTTAATAATTTCTAAAAGTGTAATATTTAATATAATAAATATGAAAAACTGTAATATTTGCGTAATATTTTGAAAAGTGATAAGTAAGAATATACGATAAATATTACAGTACACATTTAAATAAAAAATAAACATAAATGCTCGAAAAGTTTAACAGGAAGCATATAACGATTATTGAAAATGAAATATTACACTGAAAGAAAGTGTAATATTCTAAATATTACAGTAATTTATGAAATATTACAGTTAGATATTTACTAGGAGTAGTTATAGCTATGGCATCAAAAAAAGTTACAATAAACATTGATGATAATGCTTGGACAAAATTCAACAAGAAAGTTGAAGAAAGAGAGGGAACCACATATGGTAAACTTGGTCCAACATTAGTAGATCTAATAGAAAACTATTATCTACCAGATGACATTAAAACTACATCAGAAGACACAGAAAAACTGATAGAAGAAAACAATAAACTCAAAGATGACTTAAACATCCTAAACACAGAATTTGAAGAACTTAAGAAACATAATAAAGAAACAATAGAAGAAAACAATGTCTTAAATAATCAAGTTAAGCTCTTAAAAGAAGAATTAGAAAAACAAAACAAGGATAACAAAGAGTTACTAGACAAGAACACTAAATTACAGTCCACAGTAAATACTAACAAAAATAAGATACATGATGATTATGATGATATTAAACAAGAGAATAACCAGTTAAATAGACAGGTCATTGAACTAGAAAAGAACAACATGGATATTGATAAACTTAATCAAGAAAACAAGCTACTTCAAAAGGAAATTGAAGATTTAAAAGCTAATGAGGAACGATTAAAGATTATCATTAAAAGTCGTGACGATGAGATTACTCGTAAAGATTCTGATACTGAGAAGGTAAGAGATGATAGAGATAAAATACGTGAAGAGTTAGACAATAAAAGAAAAGAGTATTCACAGATTAGAAACGAGAAAAACCATAGTGATGAACGTCAACGACAACTACAAGACCAGGTTAATGATCTTGAAGTAAAGACTCATAATTATAAGAATGTATTAAAGCAACTGGATAACATGAGTGTCATGGATAGGATTCTTGGAAGATATCCTGATGACATTAAAGAATTAAAAAGTTAGAAGAGCATATTAGGTGATTAGGATGATGAATTTAAATCAGAAAGATGGAATTAAAATTTCAATAAAGATTAATAAGAACATTAAAGAGATTAATGACTTAGTTAAGTTATCTAATAAAGAAGATAACAGAGTTATTGAAAAAAGTTTATATTAAGAAGATAATATAAACAAAATATTATTAATTTTTTTATACTAAAATGAATACCTCAACATCTAC
>MUZZ01000144.1 GCA_003266075.1 Methanosphaera sp. rholeuAM74 | reverse complement strand
GTATCTCTAACAATACTTCATGCATTCCATTAAATGGTTGTGCCAAATCTGTGTGTGGTGTTTTTACAAGTTCGAGATAGCTCTTCTTAACAGTTGCAATATTGTCTTTAGTGCTTTGTATTCCTAGAAGGTTAGATATTACCTCATCGACATTACCGTTGACGGCTTCTTTATATTCGTTCAACGATAATGTGGGAAAGTCATGCATTTCGAGTGCCTTATTCATGGTTGATGCTAATTCTAGTATTGTGTTCATCAATGTTCCATCAAAATCAAAAATAAATAATTTCTTCATATCCTAGCCTACAATTACTTTTTCTATGTATTAGTTATGTTGCTTTTATTCTTTAAACATTTCCAAAATAATTCCTATGAAAAAAGTTATTTGAGATAAAATATAATTTAGAATGATGAAAAAAAGAATTTAAAAAAAAAGTTAGGGTTTACAATATTATTTCTGCCAACGTTTTAATTGTGGTATAAGGTTGTTTAACAATTCTGTTGCAGCTTTTTCGTCCATGTCGGAGTTTTCAACTGTTAGTGGTATACACCTTTCAATCATTTCCTCCATAGTACAATCATATGTAAAATCGCCATCCTTATAACAGTAGATGCAGTACTCATCATTAGCACTTCCATCTTTGTTTGTTGCATATATTTCATCGGTCAGTGGCATTGAACATGATTGACATAATTTCATATCATCCATAATAATATCCTCCTATTTATGTAGAAATACTAATTATTCCGCATATAATATATTGTTTCTATGAATATATAATAGTTTGTTTTGCACATGATTGTCTCTTATGTTTATATAGATATTGTATAAGTATTATGATTTTGACGATATCCTCCCAAGAAATATATTCAATCACTTCCTATAATTTACTTAAAAATTTCCATACTAATTTAAATATTTACTTCCACATAAATTAATACTTCGTCATTGAAAGTGAAAAATCTAGAAAGAATATATATTACACCAGTATCAATAAATAAGATAATATAACTACTATCCTGATAATTACATATTATATGAACAATAATAATGGGAAAAGATACTGTTAATAATCTAATAAAAATAATGGTGGGATTATGGCATTATATTATTATTTTCGGTAATACAGAGCCAATGTTAATGTTATGACTATCACGATGGTGGCAATTAAGCTGGATTCCGGTCCAAAAATACCGCCATTTACGAGGCTGTTTCCTATCTGAGTAAACTTAAATAGGGATGGTGTTGGAATTCCACTAACGTTGAAACCATATAGTAATCCCTGTGAAATATTCCACGCACTATGAAGACCACCACAAATCCATATATTATCAAATCTCCAGAACAATACCGCAAAGAGTATTCCGAACAGGAATATGTTGAGGATAGATAACAGGTCAATACCATCATTTGTCAAATGTGGAACAACAAACAGGAAGGCACTAATTATACTCGCAGTGATTACACTATGTCTTTTGGAAAAGTAGGTCATAGCCCAGCCACGTGTATAAATTTCCTCAGCAAAACTTTGGATTATAAAGGCTATGATAAAGGGAATAATATACGTTATCGAAGAAAAACCATAACCATCATAACTGAACTGACCAGACAATAGACCTATAACTACAACAAGAGAAAACATCAGAAATCCCATTAATAAACCTTTAACTGTTGAAAAGATTGCATTGTTTTTGGAAAATCCTATACTTCTCCAGCTACGCTTCTCTATTATGGTAATGTATACATATACCACTATTGGCATAACAAAGAATGAAAATAATAGTATTAAGATGCTTTGAGTAGCATTCGTGATTGGTATGATTATGGTTAATATAATTGAGACAAACATATGAATTAATATCAACAATACAAATAGCAGTATAAAAAGACATACTTCCTTTGCTGGTGAGAAGTCTTCCACATTCATACGAGCTTCCTTTAGCGTTTGAGACTTTTCTGCGAATTTAACGATAATATCAAACATGATTATAAGACCTTTAACATGGTTTAAACTAATAATATGATTTATTCTTTGAGGCTGTGCGACAATTAATTTGACATATTGAATTATATTCATAATTATCATATTAAACAAGATATAAGCATACGAGGGATAAGTACATACATAACAACCTCAAAAACTGTTGAAAGTGAATTGTTGCACACACATTTTTTAAAAAAAAAATTAAAACAGGGTAAGTGTTTGTTTACTTCCTGTTTCTTTCCTTATAGTATCCTCCAGACATATGATTGCCTCCAGCATAGTAATCGTAGTGTCCTGGTCCATAGTAGGTGTATTCACCGTCACTCTGTTGGACTGTTATCGGATTAGTTTCAGTAGCACCCTTATGGCTAGCATCACGTTCTGGGTCATAGTCTGGGTCATTATTGGATTTACTGCCTTTAACGATGCTAGATTTCTTAGTTATGGGGGTAGTGTTATTATCAGTAGTATTAGAATCATTAACTGTTATATTAGTGGTAGTATTGTTAGTAGTGGTATTGTTTGATTGATTGTCATTATGTGTCATGATTACAGTAGCTGACACTATAGATGCAAATAGTACGACTAGTATACATAACAATAATACGTTTTTTTCTCTCATATAATTCTGTAGCCCCCTTTTTTATTGAAAAGTTTGAGTATAATTCTTAAGTATAATCTATGTTAGAAGATGTTTAAATCTTTTATTAATAAATTAATTGAGTAAGTCAATGATGTAAACATCAGCAATTCTGCCTTCATGATCAAAGCTACGCAGATATACACCACTATTATTGGCAATAACCCTAATTGATGCCTCATTATCCCTCATAGCAGATAACTGCACACTAGTCATGTTAAGGTCTCTGGCCTTGTCCAATATCATCCCCAGCATTAGCGTGGCATAGCCTTTTTTCCTCTTAGATGGACGGACGCTGAATGCGATATGACCATAATTACTGAGAAAATCGTTCAAGTAATGTCTTAAACATATGATGCCCACAATAGTATCTCTTTCAATCGCAAGATAAGTGTCAGTTAAGACCCAGTCAGGTGGTAGGCTATCTTTACTAGAATTATCAGATACATGGCATAGCCATTGGTCAAATGAAAGATTAGAATCCAACAGTTCTCCACCATTTATCGTCTTCTCATTATTGGATAGAAACTCCTCTTTAAAGTCAACCACATCATCTTCTAAGTTAATACTTGGTCTAATTAACTTCATATTAATCAACAACAAATCTCTTTTTTGAACATAATTTGATTTCTTTTTTCATAAACATCATCCATATCCTCTATTCATATAATATCTGCCACATGCATGCTTAAATGATACTCTACTTTGTGACCATGAAAAAGAATATGACAACTTCCCATACTAATGAAATTATATGTTTTTAAATGAATTTAAAAATACTTTTACAATCTAATGCCAACTTTTGACTACGGATAATAATCAATAACTCTTCTATAGATGCTACACTAGCCACTAAACATACAAAAACTATGCTTAATCCTGATGAACCTAATACTAGAATAAACGGAAGTAAAACTAATAACAAACCAGTAAGCTTATTTAAATATGTATGAATCAAAGCAAACTTGCCAAAACGAATATATCCAATAGTGATTGATAAGCTTTTAATTATAAATATTACGATAATCCATAGAGATATCAGATAGTCATAACACAATACAGGCAACAATACTAGAAGGTATGCCATAAAGAACACAATATCAGCAATAGAATCAAGTTTTGCTCCAAAATCACTAGTCAAAGCATAACTTCTTGCAATATATCCATCAACTATATCCGTAAAGCCACAAAACATGAAGATTATAAAGAAAAGGGGAGATAATGCTTCAGTAAACACTAATAGAATTGAAAAAAGTATCCTTGAAAGTGAAATATAATTAGCCAAATTCTTCATACTAATCCCCCTAATCCCCTTTTAACACTGAAATATGATAGTATTTAAAATCATTACAAACTAAAGAAATCTGATTAATCCATAATTTATCTTTTAAAGCTTCAACCTTAAAATACTTTCGTTTAACCAGAATCAAAATATATGATAAAATGTATGAATTATAATGAACATATAATAACATAGATAAAGAACAAAAATTAATGTGATGTGTATAATATGCAAACAGATATGGTAACTACATTATTAAATAAATTTAATGATATGATTGACTCCCTGCTAGATGATTATAGTCAATTCCGTGATGATGAACAGGCGTTAGCATTTCTGGCTAAAAGAACTAGAAATTTCATCTCATCAACAAACTTAGCACTAAATAACATCGTCTTTACGCTAATAGAGAAAATGAATAATGAAGACTATGATATCAGCGATGAAATACAGGCATCTAAGCAAATGATAAACAACATCTTTGAACAAATGACAGAATCGGTTAATCATATCCTAGAACATGAAAATGATGAAGAAGAAGAACACGTCCACGACCATAACCATGAACACCACGTACACGTAGACGTTGATGAAGTACAGGACGATATTGACAAACTACAACAATATCTTAAAATATTAAAAAAGATCTTCATAAGTTTAATCAGTATAATAATTTCATTTATCAAATACCAAACTAATGAAACCGAAGAAAAGGATTTCGTAGAAGATTATGCAAACTTTAAAAAAGACATTAATTCATATATTAATGAATTCGAAGAAACAAACATATTATGAAAAATCAGAACTAAATCTAAAAATAACCATCCCAAAAAAAAGAAAGAATATGTAGGGAGATATGGCTCATAAATGATAAAACACTTCACCATTCTCCTCCGTTTTATTAATTTTTCCCTGTTGAACCAGCTGTTCAAGCAAACCATTAACCAACACTCCAGGAACTGGAATAGGACTCTTTTGTGATATCAAATCATTAATCTGACTTGACGATAATTTACCACCATCACCGAACATACCTAAAATCTCATTAGCATTTATCATAATAACTCCTCCGTTAAATTATATAATTATTATTATGTTCACGATATAACTTAAACTTATCAACAATATCCAACGCTTTTTAAGTTAAAATAATCATGGATTCAGATGGCATTATTATAGAAATCATCAGATATCATCGCAACTTCACACCATTTCTGAGCTAACATGACCATATGCCATGAGGCTACGGAATCTATGAAAAAAGCATTAAAAAAAAAACATGAACAGGGAATATTAGAAAATGGGGGGTGTTGACAGGGCTTTTATTAATATTTAATCGGATTTTCGTTTTATTTCTCGTGTATAATTGAATATAATAATTTTTCAGTGCAGTTTTCCTTTATATTATTTTCTTGACTCATTATCTGAATCCAGATTCTGTTGGCTTATTTGTAGTATTATAATAGTGAAAATGTAGTGTAGGGTATGAATATAACATCGTCTTCTTTGAATATGTAGTCTGTTTTATCGGATATTACTATGCCATAATCTGCATTATACTTATTTATTGCTTTTTTGATTTGTTTTTTGTTTTTCTTGCCGATTCCGACTTCTATTGGGACGGGTTTATTTGATAAGTTTTTGATTATGAAATCGACTCCTCCACCTTTAGAATCATAATATATTTCTATGCTGTCACCCATTTTACTTTTTAATTTGAAAAGTTCTGATGCTACTAGATTTTCTAGTAATATTCCCATGTATTGTCTATAATCATTGGATATGTCACCTTTTATCTGGAAAAAGGCTGCTTTGAATTGTGTGGCTAAAAAGTAATATTTTTTAATCTTGTTTTCACGTTTGGTGGTTGTGCCATACCTGTCAACTGAAAATAATAACTGGGTTTTTTCTAGGACTGTTAATATCTTTGATATTGTATCTTTAGTGATGTCTAAATCACTTGATAAGTTGTTGTTAGATAATTGTCCGGGTTTCATTTTAGCCATGATATTGACTAAAACATGGGCATTATGTATTGTGTCGGAATTAAAGCTTTTTATCATGACCATGTCTTGTTCTATTATTTTATCTTTTATTTCGAGTGTTTCTTTTAGTAAGTCTATGTGTTTTTTATATAAACCGAAAGGTAAATTACCGTATTGTATGAAATCTTCCCAACATTTCCTGATACTTTTTTTATTGTTTTGTGAGATTTTTATTAGTAAATTCTGTTCTATTTTACTTATTTTGTCTATGTTTTTGCCATATAATAAATCCATTATTGCGTTTTCCATGTCATTTGGGATATTGGCGTTGTATTTAATTTCCAGATATTCGCTGAAATTTAATGGGTATAATTCTTTTCTGATTGCTCGTCTTGATGTATCTGCGTTGCTGGTTAAATTTAGTGCGTTGGAACCTGTAAATAGTGTGAATACGTTGATATTTTCATCGTAGACTACTTTTCCGTGTGAGGCCCAATTTGTATCATATTGTGATTCATCGACAAATATGAATAATGGTTCATCTGTATACTGGTATTCTTCATTTATATCCTTGATAAATACATCAAAGTAGTCGAGTATATTTAGGTGGATTTCATCTTTTAGTCTTTCTAGATCTAGGTATAATATTTGTTTTGATGGTATTTTCATTTCATTTATCAAATAGTTATATAGTTGATATGTGATTGTTGTTTTTCCGACGCCTCGTAATCCTGATAGTACTAGAAATTTGTCTTGATTTATTTCGTTTAAAAAGTTGTCTATATATTCTTTTAATTCAAAATATTCATTTCTTTCTTTTAGGTATTTGTATTCATATTTTAATTTTGATTCTATGAATTTGGGGGTTGTGTTGATTAAATTCATGACATAACTTTTGATTTCGTATTCGTCCATTTGATCACCTCTAGAATTATTATTATTTTTAATTTTAGTAGTTTAAATATGTATCGAATTTAGTCGCTAAAATTATTATTTGTTAGATAATTTATTATCTAAAAAGACTTTAAATCAGATAATTAAATATCTATATTGGAGTATGGGAATACTAATACAAACTCTAAAACTTATTTACTGCTAGAACAGAACATGTAAGTAGTATGAAAACTATGAAAAAAGATAAAAACCTGTCAGGATATCTGTGAATTGGTTGATGATTATAAAAGGCCATCAACAGAGCCAACAATGAAGTATAATAAAAAACAGGTGCATTGCTTAAATATTATGAAATAGAAGAAGTTAACGATGACATTCTCAAGGTATAGAATCAGGAATTTCATTTAAAAAAAAAGAATATGTGATTAACTGGAATTTTCAGATGATATCTTTCACGATGTTAATGTTAAATACTAGGATTAGGGATGTTTTTACTTAGATAATTTTTATCAGTGATATTTAAATCCTGCAGTGTTTGATTGAAGCCAGGATTTTCATTAAGTAACGTACTAAGCTTATCCTCTATTGACTTCATTTTTTCAATGGTGGAATTGACAGTAGTCTGTATTTGAGTAGAAATGTTCATTATTTTGTTAAAATCTGCACTTTTAAATGCATCATTTAACTCTTCATAGTCTTTAACTATTTCAGAAGCCATATCTTTCTGTATCTGTGTAGATTCAATCTGATAATCTATGTATTGTTCCTTGGTCTTATTACCATTGGTGAAAGATCGGGTTTTATTAAGTATTTCGAGTTTTTGATCTGATTTTTCTTCCATATTTTTAAATGATTGTATCGTTGATTCAATGCCACCAGAAACATTAGACGTAGTTACATTGAATGAGTTCTTAAATGAATCACTAATTTCATTATCTATTGCTGAAACATTTTTTAAACCTTCATTATAATGTAAGTTTGCCTGTTCATTCTGATAGGGTACATAAACAAATTGATAGACACCTAAAAGGATTGCCAGTATAACTATAATTATTGCAATTTTCTTTTTGTCCATAATATCATCTTCATTCAAATTAATCTGTTTATCCTAATTGGTTGAGAATAACAATCTCTGATATTATATTCTATTCGTATGGTTATTTAAATGTTATTATGTTCTTTTTTATTAATCCATATTGCTTTTTTTTAAATACAGAAAAGAATCAGCTGGAAAAATAGTTAAAAATGAGGTAGGTCATATGAAGGTTATAAACTAATACTAGCTAACTGATGTTGTCTTTGAAGTATTTATATACCTTCTCTGCTCCAAAGATTTCATCAGTTTCTGACCATTCACGTGGACATAGTATGAATGGTTTTTGCTGTGTTCCTCCAGCTCCACCATGGCTTCCCACCAGGTTCTCAAATGAATATACCTCATCGTTTACACTATCATAGGTACTATTTACAAGTATGTCTGGTACGTGTTTGAACTTATCTGTGCGTCTTAATTGTCTTATAATATTTTTACCATATACACTTAAAAAGTCTTCTCCCACCAGCTTTTTATCATCTAAATAGTATACGTTGTCATCGGATAATACTATGCTACCATATATTGCTGATTTTACCACGACAAAGCCTATTCCTGGATGAGTTGAGAGATTGCTTATTAGATTGGGGAATGCGTCTTCTATTTGCTCGTAGGTCATCCTGCCACCCCAATCTGTGAAGTAGATTAATCCGAGGTTTCCAGAGGCAAGTACAATTGATTGGGCTTGATTGCTGCTTACTACATCATCATTGTCCAAGTTAACGTTTAGAGAGTAATGCTGGTTAATCTTGTTTAATTTATCCATTATTGGTTCTTTACCCTCAATTAATGTTTTTTTCTCTTTTAGTTCATCTATTGGCAGTTTTTTACGTGTTTTCTTTTTAATGTTAGAGAAATTTTCTCTTGTGTTATCGAAGTGTTCTGAAATATTTTCCACTCTATTATCGATACGTTCCGTGATATTCTCTTTTTTGTTTTCTATCTTTTTAGATAAACGTTGTTTATTGTATTTTAGGTAGGATTTTACCTTGATTGTCTCTAGGAAGTGATCATCATCTGAGTGTAGTATGCTGTGAATCTTCATGGTTTCTGGTATGTTTTCTTGTACTAGTTGTTCTAGTGTCTTATCATACTTCTGTTTGAATGTTGGTCCTTCTGATTGTCCATGATCAGAGAGTACCACTATATTATAGTGCCGTTTTGATTGATTTAGGGCATATAATATTTGTTTGAATTGTTTGTCTATTTGACGTAGTGCATAGAATGAATCATAATCTCGTATTCCAGAGTGATGAGCTATTTCATCATATCCCATGTATGTTGAATAGATTACATCGTATTTACCAGCATATATGTCACCTATAAGTAAATAGGTTGTTGCCTCCCTCATGACTATGTTAGCTCCAGATCTGGCAATGAAGTACTTTAGTCCCCTAGTGATTCTCGGCTTTTTATTAGTTACAAATTGTCGTATCCTTGATATTACTTCCATCAGTATGTCAGATATGAATAATACGAGTATTCTAGCTATAGCGTAAGGTGTTGAGTAGACATAATACCATGATGTTGAGTAGAAATTCTTAAGTTTGCTAAGAGTTAGTATGTAATCCTCTGCATCACCTGAAAATAGGTTGCTTCTACTTGCACCATGATTTGATAGTAATCCGTTACGGTCTGATATTTTCTTCTCAATTTTATTNNACCCAACGGAATGCGACTATGTTTTCATTATTGCCATGTAGTATTCCAGCCTGTGATGCCCCAGTCTGACTTGATAGGTCAGTCTGCCATGATATTAGTTTATGTGTGGATTCTAGTAACTCTTTTAGGTGGGGCATAAATCCTTTATCCATTGCTTCTACTAGAACATCCTTTGCAAGACCATCAATTTCAATAAACAGGTATCCAGTCTTAGTTTTTTTATTATCTTCATCATTTTTTAACTGATTTTTTAATACATGACTATAGTATGATTCCTTGGTATCAATACTCAGTAGAATGGATAATAATGAGTTGATTAATCCTATTACTAATGGTACGGTAAATAGTGACATTCCTTCGATGTGAAATGTGGGGATGAATATGCTCATAGCATATAATAGTAATCCGTCTATAAAAAATGTTCCGAAGCCCAATGTGAATACTATGAATCGTAATGAAATATAGGATATTGTTGGCCATAATAAAGCATTTAAGACTGACAGGAATAATATTATTAGGAATGTTGTTTTAAAGTCATCAATAGCTATTAATGATAGGTAATGGTTTAAAATAAAGAATATTGATACTTCCAATACCAATAGTAGTAG
>MUZZ01000172.1:2090-2569 GCA_003266075.1 Methanosphaera sp. rholeuAM74 | reverse complement strand
AGGGGAAATGATGAAAATGAGATATATAGTAATGTCTGGTACATCTGATGCGACAAAAGTTATAGAGTTTCTTAGTGGCAAGAAAGATAATTACATTATCGCCACAACAGTGACTGACTATGGTGGAAAGATAGCAGAATCTGCAGGTGCAACTGAAGTTATATCGAAGGCACTTCGTGAGGAAGATTTTGTAAAATTGATTAACGAAAAAGAAATTGACACACTCGTAGATGCAACACACCCATTCGCATCAATAGCAACAGAAACAGCAATAAATAGTTGTGAAAAAGCAGGTATAAGATACATACGCTATGAACGGGCATCAACCGTGCTTCCAGAATCAGAACTAATATACAAAGTGCCAACATTTGAGGACGGAGCAAAAAAGGCACATGAACTACTCAAAAACCCAGAAGACAAATTAATGCACCTTGCTGGAGTAATGAGACTGCAAACAATAGTTGATGAAATAAATCCCA
>MUZZ01000172.1:1250-2074 GCA_003266075.1 Methanosphaera sp. rholeuAM74 | reverse complement strand
ACATACTCCAAAGAATTCAACATGGCATTGATGAAAGAATACAATGTATCAGCAATCATAACCAAAGAAAGTGGCGAAAGTGGTGGTGCTGAAGAAAAAATAAATGCTGCACTAGAATTAGAAATACCTGTAGTGCTAGTTACAAGACCAAAAATCGAAAAATTAGAACAACACACAGTTGTTAGAAATATTGAAGAATTAGAAAAAATAATCTAATCTTCAAATATAAAAATAGCCTCAGATCGCCCATCATTCATCATCATATCAGAGCTCATAGGGTTCATCACTGGCCAAAAAAGAGGATGTAGATGTGATTATCCGAACATTACTCCTTCTTCACTACTGTTACCTCTCTTGTTTTTATTCATGACTTTATCCAATGCGTCTTCAAAGTTTTTAGAAGACACACTATAGTGTTCATCACGTATTGCGAACATACCTGCCTCAGTACATATTGCCTTCAAGTCAGCACCAGAAGCCTCTTTAGCTTTCTCTGCGATACTTTCNNTTGACATCAGAATCCAATGACATATCCCTAGTGTGAATCTTGAGAATCTCTAGTTTTCCATCCTTATCTGGAACTGGAACTTCTATTATACGGTCAAAACGTCCGGGTCTTACAAGTGCAGGGTCAAGTATGTCTGGTCTGTTGGTAGCTGCTATGATACCGACATCCCCTCTTGCTTCGAATCCATCCATCTCTGCAAGCAGTTGCATGAGAGTCCTTTGGACTTCCCTGTCACCACTAGTTGAACCTTGAAGCCTCTTAGCTGCTATAGCGTCAATTTCGTCGATAAATATTATTGCTGGTGCTTTCTCTTTAG
>MUZZ01000172.1:0-1231 GCA_003266075.1 Methanosphaera sp. rholeuAM74 | reverse complement strand
GTAATGTTTTTCCTGTTCCTGGTGGACCATAGAATAGTACACCCTTTGGTGGAGTGATACCTACTTCCTTGAATATGTCTGGGTTCTTTAGTGGTAATTCCACGGTTTCTATGGTTTCTCTTATCTGGTCTTTAAGACCACCAATTTTATCATAGGTTATGTCTGGTTTTTCATCAATTTCCATTCCAGATACTAGTGGGTCTTTCTCGGATGTAATTATGTCGACAATGCTGAATGTCTGCTGGTTCAATGCGACCCTAGAGCCTATTTCAATTCTTGATTTGTCCTTGTCAGCATACTTTAGTAGGAATGATGGTCCAGTTGTACTTTTTACTACGACTTGGTTATCGTCCAGTAATTCTGCTACTGATGCTAGTACTAGTGGTGGAGTTCTGAAACGGTTTATTTCACTCTTTAATGATTTGACTTCACGGTCTAATCTAAGGTTTTCATTTTCTAGTAAGACTTTGTCCTTTTCCAGTTTTCTTACTTCCCATGTGAGGTTGCGTTCCCTAGTCTCGTATTCGTCAATCAACTGATTTAATTTAGAATTTTCATTATCTCGGGTAAATGGAGATACTTCTTCCATATTTAAACCTCCTTTATCTCTTAATCTAAAAATTATCTTTTCATATGTTCTATATGACTATATTAATCTATTAAATTCATTATATATTTATGTTTTTCAAATAAACTACTACATTATATACTTTAGTACACTTCTCATTATTATATGTATTTGATGTTTATAATCCTTGTTGAATGTGTGATAACCATTTTTCACTATGTGCTCAAACACAGTAAGAAAATATAAATTATATGAAAAAGATACTAAAACACAATAAAGAAAAAAATTAAGTGAATAAAATGAACTGCGAAATATGTGGAACTGAAATTAATGGTGAACCATATAAAGTAAAAATTGATAATACAACCATGAACACGTGTAAAGAATGTTCAAGGTATGGTAAAGTTCAGAGAAAGCCTCAACCAAAAGTTACCAAGAAAACACCAAATAAGAACAACTTCAGAAGTTACAACAACCAGAATAACCAGAACAATTACAAAAATAAGCCAACAAGAAGGTCTAGAGAAGATGAATTTGAACTAGTTGAGGATTATAATACCATTATCCGTCATGCAAGGGAAAAACAGAACCTTACACAGAAGAAGCTTGGTGAAAAGATATACGAGAGAGAATCAGTTATAAATCATATAGAATCAGGTAAAA
>MUZZ01000073.1:2551-28135 GCA_003266075.1 Methanosphaera sp. rholeuAM74 | reverse complement strand
ACTTTGGTGGATCTGATGATGCAGGTGGAGAAGCTATCACAGAAAACAACCCAGACTACGAACCATGGTTCGAATCAATATGGGAACCACCTAGTGGTGAAATCGAAAGTTTAATATTCTGTCTTCAAACAGCTATAGGTGCTATCATTGTCGGTTACATCTTTGGATATTGGCATGGTGGTAACAAAGCTAAAAAAGAATAATTAAGCTAAATTTACAATAAACTATAATGTTATAATTTTATTAACATTATATCTTTTTTAATAATTTTTTTTACAATAAATCAAGTAAGGGAAAGATATGTCAATATTTGAAGATACGTTAGATCACTATACTTCACATAATGCACTTACAAATACTAACATATATCTTAAACTACTATTCTCGGTAATAACTTTATGTATAAACTTATTCTCTAACTCTCCAATAATGCCATTTACACTACTAATCATTTTCACAATAATAATAGTGGGCATAGCCAAGATACCGGCGAGATTTTACTTAGCATTTATGGCAGTACCATTTGGTTTTGCATTGATAAGTATAATATTCCTAGCATTCCTTGGCGAAGGAACACACATCTGGAATTTAGGGTTATTTGGATGGGGAATCTCTGCAGAAGGATTAAACAGGGGAGTACTAGTATTCTTCAAGGTAATGGGTGGAGTATCAGCACTAGGACTGCTCGTATTAACCACACCAGCAAACAGGATATTCGCAGTATTCCATGACTTACACGTACCAAGTGTAATAACAGATTTATCAATACTAATGTACAGATACATCTTCCTATTCTTAGATGTAACAGCAACAATGTACAACTCACAAAAGACAAGACTAGGATACCGTAACTACTCCAGCTGGATGAACTGTCTAGCAACACTAGCAGGAATAGTATTTATCAGAACATGGGAACAAGGAGAAATATCATACAAAGCACTAGCATCACGGGGATATAATGGAAAACTCAACATGATACGAGAAGGAGATAAGATTAGCGAATTAAAAATAACACAATGGATACTATTCATAGCATTCGAATTATTTTTAATAGCTGGAATTATATTAACAGGCTCTATAAATGTAGTGCCGTATTTAATACATTGATAAGAGATATATAATTAGTAGAGGATTTAAAATGTCAACAATATTAGAAGCTAAAGATTTAATATACAAATACCCTGATGGAACTGAAGCAATCAAAGGAATCAACTTCAAAGTCGAAGAAGGACAAATGATTTCTATACTAGGTCCAAACGGTGCAGGAAAAAGTACTTTCTTTTTACATTTTAATGGTATAATAGAGCCTACTAGTGGAACTATCGAAATAGACGGTAAAACATTAAAATATGATAAAAAAAGCTTACTCGATGCCAGAAGTAAAGTTGGAATAGTCTTCCAAAACCCAGATGACCAACTATTTGCTCCAACAGTATTTGAAGATGTAGCATTTGGTCCAATGAACATGGGACTTTCAGAAGATGAAGTACGTGAAAGAACTACTGAAGCAATTAAAGTAGTTGGCATGGCAGGTTTCGAAAAGAAAGCACCACACCACCTAAGTGGAGGACAGAAGAAAAGGGTCGCAATTGCAGGAATACTTGCAATGCGTCCACGAATAATGGTACTTGACGAACCAACAAGTGGATTAGATCCTAACGGTGCATCAGATATAATGCAATTATTATATGACCTAAACGAGGATGGAATGACTATAATAATATCAACACACGACGTGGACTTGGTACCATTATACTCAGATAACATACACATACTTCGTCTAGGAAAAATAATAAAAAATGGTAATTGTAGGGAAGTATTTAGTGACAAAGAAGTAGTTGAAAAATCAAATTTAAGATTACCATGGATAGCACAACTATTTGAACAACTAGAAGAAATCGATAAATTAACTGTGGGGGATAAAGGTTACCCATTAACAGTACAACAAGCTGTGAATGACTTAATGGATAAGATATAATATCCTCACACGTTCTTCTATTTTTTAAACACATAATTTTTAAATATAAACTATAACTAAACATTCCCCACCCCTAACAACTAAATTACCTAAATCATTAATAACTATTTTTAACAAACATAACTATATATTGAAAAATTAAATAAAACATTCAACACTATCAGAATAATAAAATCATTCATATACTCAATATGACTAAAAAGGAGGTAAATCTTATGACAAACATAGCTGACGAAGGCGTATTCGACAAAGTAATAAAAAAACTTGAGGAAAAAGTCGACTACGCTGACATAAGGGTAGGAAACTCTAGAAGCAACGCTATAATAATGAAGGACGGAAAAATTGATAACGTTGACACAGGAGTAAACTTCTCAGTAGGAATAAGAGTACTACAAAATGGAGCATGGGGTTCAGCATACACAACAGACATAAACAAAGTTGAAGACATAGCAGACAAAGCAACAATACTGGCAAACCAATTAGAAAGTAACGTAGAACTAACATCCATGCAAGCAGTAGAAGACAAGGTAAAAAGTAACGCTAAAATCAAGATGGATGATATAACAATTGAAGACAAAATAGCCTGTATGAAGGAAGCAAACTATGCAGGTAAACTCGATAAAGTTAACAGCATAAACATATCCTTCTCAGAAGCAGAATCCACATCACTACTACTAAGCACTGAGGGAACACGTATAACATCAGACAACAACAGACTAGTATTCTCTATGAACTCCGTAGCAGGAGACAACCAAGTAATGCAGATAGGACATAAGAGTCTTGGTGGAACACAGGGATTTGAAATTATACGAGACGCTGATATAGAAGAATTTGCCAGAAGCATATCAGAAAAGTCAATAGACCTACTGAGTGCAAAAACACCACCATCAGGAAATTATCCTATAGTAATGGATTCAGAACTAGCCGGAGTATTCATACATGAAGCTCTCGGACACGCATCCGAGGCAGACATAGTACTACAAAACGATTCAATAATCAAAGACAAACTAGGACAAAATATAGCTTCAGATATAGTAACAGTAATAGACGACCCAACAAGAACCGATGGATTCGGACACTTCACCTACGACGTTGAAGGAACAAAAACATCACCAACAACAATAGTGGAAAACGGTCAACTAAAGACATTCCTCTCCTCCAGAGAAACGGCAAAGAAATTCAACATGCAATCATCGGGGAATGCTAGATCAGTCATAAAAGACAAACCACTAGTACGAATGAGTAACACATACATAAAACCAGGAGACCACACATTTGATGAGTTAATAGAACAACTGCATGACGGAATTTATCTTAAAGGATCACGCGGAGGACAAGTAGACACGGGAAGAGGAATATTCCAGTTCAACGCAGTAGAAGCCTACATGGTACGAAATGGTGAATTAGATGAACATATAAGGGATGTATCCCTATCAGGAAGCACATTGGACATATTAAATAATATAACAGCACTAGGCTCAGACTTCAACCTAAGCGTAGGATTCTGTGGAAAAGATGGTCAAACAGCACCAGTAGGTGACGGAGGACCACACGTACTAGTAAGCGAAGCTACCGTAGGTGGAATACAGTAAAATGACTAACAGAAAACTAACAAAACAGGAATGCAGACAACTACTCCAAATAGCACATGACAACATAGACGACGCATTACACGATAAAACATACACACTACCAGACAATCTACCAGAGATATTTCAGGAAAAAAGGGGAGTATTCGTAACACTAAACAAGAACACCCAGCTAAGAGGATGCATCGGCTACATTGAAGGATACGAAAAACTAGCAGAGGCAGTTGTTGATGTTTCACTATCGGCAGCCTTTGATGATCCCCGATTCAACCCACTAACACTTAGTGAATGGGACGACGTTGATGTTGAAATAAGTGTACTCACACCTCCAGAAGAGATAATCGTAGAAGATAAACAACAATACCCACAACACATCACAATAGGGACGGATGGACTAATAATAGAAAATGGATACCATAGGGGAGTATTCCTGCCACAAGTACCAATAGAACACAACATGGACGTATATGAGTATCTTGAACAATTATGCTACAAGGCAGGATTAACAAGTAATTCTTGGATGGATGAAAACACCAAACTATACAAGTTTCAAGCACAAGTATTTACACAGGAGGACTAATAGATGAAACTACCACATATACCAACCCCTGATGAATTAATAGACAAGGGATTCAATCGTGCAAGTAGGGCTGCTTCAAAGGTTAGAAGCACTAAACTCCACGGCAGAGTCAAAGGTATGAGGATTGAAGAGGCTAGGGTACAGACGGCATGTCAAACAATTAACTCAACACTCGATAGGATAATAAAGGAAACTCCAATTATAGAAGAGTTACCAGAATTCTACCAAGATTACATAGACATCGTCGTGGGAGTAGACCAATACAAACACTCACTTGGTGCAGTATACTGGGCATATGGTGTACTAAAACAGATAGAAGCACAGTACACCACAAGAATACGTAAATCAGATTCCTTATCTGCTATCGATATAAGAAAGGAAGCCTTCGGAAGAATAGCATCAGTAGTCAACAGGATAGAAGATGAACTGGACTTTCTGGACTTTGCAAAAAGGGAGCTAAAGAATATGCCTAACATAGACTTTACAGCTACAAGAGTCGTGATAGCTGGTTTTCCTAATGTTGGAAAATCAACACTATTGAATAATATCACAGATGCAAGTCCAAAGGTGGCAAACTATCCATTCACAACCAAAGGACTCCAAATAGGTAACTATGAACTAAACTGGAGAAAGTACCAGATAATAGACACTCCAGGGCTACTTGACCGTTCAATAAATGATATGAATGAAATTGAATTGAATGCTATAGCAGCACTAGAACACCTAGGCAACATTATTATATACATATTTGATCCATCACAGACATCAGGATTTCTGATGGAAAACCAATACTTACTATATGCAGAAATCAAGAAGGTCTTCCAAACTCCTATGATTTGTCTTTTCAATAAGACTGACCTACTAGAAACAACTGATTTGATGGATGAATACATAGCAAAAATTGATGATCCAATATTTAAGACCAGTATAAGTGATAGAAGTAATATAAATGATATTAAAGCTGTTATAGAAGACTTATCAAAGCAGTACTGTAGTGATGATGAGTTTGAAAAATATCTGGAAGAGTTAGAGAAAAATAGGGGTAGATAATAACAATTACAAAAGTACTTAAATACTAGAAAGATATTAATATAAAGGTGTTTAATAACATTAATTATATGACAACATAATACTCTTATCAAAGTTAATTATTAATTTTACTTTGACATATATCATAAGTTGTATAAAAAATAAAGGAGACTGATTACTATGGATAATGTATATGTAGACCAAAAAGATAAAGATGAAATAGACGAAGAAACATTCGAAAATGAAGAAGTATTCGAAGAAGAAACTGACAACATCTTTGAAGAAGAAGCAGAAGAAGCAGAAGAAAATGTTGAAGAAGAAGCTGATGTAGAAGAAGAAACCACAGAGGAATTCAGTGAAGAAGAAGACATCAAATTTGATTACAAAGAATACGGAAAAGAAACTGTTGAAGAAACCAAAAATATGGCAGAAAAAATGTTCAATGATGTAGTTGCAACACTCAAATCCAAACAAAGTGACTGGAACAAAACATTAGCAGAATACAAGTCAAACAAACCATCAGTAGACTTATTTGAATACGATGATGACTTAGTAATTAAAGTAGACTTACCACGTGTATCAAAAGATGATATCAACGTAAAAATGTCAACAGACTCTGTTGAAATAGAAGCAATATTCCCTGATGAAACACAAGATGAATGTGTTAAAGTAATAAGAAAAGAAAGATGTAGTGGAAAAACCAAAAACATAGTCTTACTACCAGTAGAAGTAGATATAAATGAAGTAAAAGCAAAATTCGAGGATTATGTTCTAACAATAACCTTACCAAAAATACATGGTAAGAAAGTGGATGTAGAAGTATTGTAAGCATAGAAACACATTAAATACTACAATACCCATTACACTCTTTTTTCTTATTAAAAAATTCAAACTATTTTTTTATATAGCTTTCATTTAACTCTAAAATGTGATACAAGATGAAACCATATGTTATACTAATCGGTTCAGCTTCAGGGATAGGTAAATCCACCATAGCATCCGAAATATCAAAGAAGTTACAAATAAAGTACTTGATAGAGACGGATTTCGTTAGGGAAGTAGTTCGTGGAATCATAGGTTCTGACTATGCACCAGCACTGCATAAATCATCATTTGATGCATATACAACCCTTCGTGATACATTCAACTATAAATCACAAAAGGATTTAATAAAGGCAGGATTCGAGGAACATGCCTCATTTGTCATACCAGCAGTCGAGAAGATTATATCTAGGTGTGTCAAGGACAAGGAATCCATTGTCATAGAGGGAGTACATCTAGTGCCAGGACTCATCAACCTAAAACAATTCACGGATGTAGCAAACATATATTTCTTCATACTTACAGCCGACAAGAAATCCCACCAAGAACGTTTTATAAAACGGGCAATAGCAATAAAGCGTGGAGGAACACAGTTAGACTACTTTGAAGAAAACAGGATAATAAACGATGATTTAACACAGATGGCAGAGAAATTCAACATACCAGTAATAGACAACGAGGACATTAAAGTCTCATTAAAGAAAATACTCTCATACATAAATGAGGTAAGACAAGTAGTTTACCTCAAACACTCACTCGATGATATTACACTAGAACGTGACATCATAATAAAGCATGGTGGAAGGATTACTGACATATCTTATTACATAGACGACTTTGATGAGCCACTACGAAGAACTGTTACAAACTATGATGACAACAAATACTCACAAGATTTCCTCACTAACATACATAACAACCAAAAGGACAAGCAGTCACTGGAAACATTATACAAGCTATCAAACAATATACACAGTCACACTATATGTGCACCAGACAAGGAAAGCTTAGAAAAAATTATTAAGGAATTAGATGAAAACAACTTATTATATGATGAAAAATTAGTTAAGAATAAGGAGAATAAATAATGGATAACTTTGACGAAAAAAAGGATGTGATGCTATCGGATTGTCCTGTATGTGGCTCAAAGAAGTCATTGCACGTGACTAACAAGACAGATAACATACCCTACTTTGGTGACATACTTGAAACATCGGTAACCTGTGATAAGTGTGGATACCAGTCATCAGACAGCATATCATTAGAACATAACGAGCCTAAACGGTACATCTTAAAGATAAGTGATGAAAAACTCAATACTAGGGTAGCAAAGTCACAGACAGCAACGATAACCATGCCGGAGTTAGGACTTAAGGTAGAGCCTGGACCAAAGTCACAGGGCTATGTTTCAAACGTGGAGGGAATACTATCCAGGTTTGAACAGGCAGTAATACGTGCAATAAAGTTGGAAGGTGAAGGTATATCGGAAGAAGTTCAAAACAATGCATTGGACATCTTAGAATTAATTAATAATGTGAAGATGGGTGAGCTTCAAACAATACTAATACTGGAAGATCCATTCGGAAATAGTGTGATTGATGATGAGGATGCAGAAAGTGAATTATTAACACCTGAAGAAGTAGATAAGCTACAGACAGGATTTACGACTATAGACCAATAAATTTATTAGGAGATGATTAGATTATGGATGTAATGGACGCTATGAAAACTAGGTATAGTGTTAGAGGATACCTAGATAAGCAAGTGGAAGAAGAAAAACTTGAAAAAGTCCTGGAAGCTGCAAGGATTGCACCAACAGGCACTAATGCACAGGCATTCAAGGTGTACGTCATAGACACAATAAAAAATAGGGAAAAATTGTTGGAGGTATACTCTGCTCCATGGCTTGTGGAAGCACCAATAGTGCTTGCGGTGGTATGTAAATCAAATGATGCATGGACAAGACCTTGGGATTCAAAAAATATCGGAGAAATAGATGCCACCATAGTCATGGATCACATGATACTTGAGGCAACTGAACAGGGTCTTGGAACCTGTTACATAGCAGCCTTCCATGAAAGACCTCTTATAGACTTGCTGGGCTTGGACGATGAGTACCACCCTGTACTGCTTACTCCACTAGGCTACATTAACGCTGAGCCACGTGGCACTGATAGAAAGAAAATGGATGATATAGTAGAATATATCTAAATATTTACTCGCCCCCTCACATCTTCACTTCTTTTCTCGGTATTTCAAATATTGCAATCATGTAATAGTACAGTACGTATAATATTAATGCTAGTGCTATTAGTATCTCAATGTATAGCTCATATTCCATTAGTGTACTGCCAATATTGAGGCTTTGAAGGTAACATTTTGTTTTTAGCGTGGTTATTGCGTTGATTACTATTGGGAATGTGTAGGCAGCGTATGTTGGATAGAATGGTAAGTGTCTGTATTCAACAAACTTTGCTAAAACCATGATATATAGTATCTTTGTTATCGTGTAGAATGATAGGACTAAGTAGAAGTTGTTAGGACTTACTGATGAGAGGTATCCTACTGCACACAGACTAAACGGTGCAGCATAAACTCCTAGCACAGGTTTTAATGGACTGTTTACTCCGATTTTAATATATCTGCAACATACTACTATAAACACTAGTACAACGCTTATTAGGCTAATCCAGAATGCTACATTTCCAATGGATTCCTGGTGGAATTGTGGTGCTGTTATTGCTATCATCTGTATTCCTGCAAAGACTACGAATGAGCCTGCAGTATAATGTTCTAATTTGAAGTGTAGGACGTATTTGTAGATGTAATTTAAGACGAAGAATGTGTGTAGTATGATGGCAAAAAACCATATGCTGATGGCTACTTGTGTTCCAGTGTATGCTTCAAAGTAGTTGCTTAGTAGCATTAATGTCATGGAGAATGTCGCCATTATACTTGCAAGTACTGGGTTGTCAAGGTCTTCTTTAAAGTATTTTGGGTAGTATATTAGCTTTAAAATGACAAGTATTAATAGTATGCTTGCTATTATTCCACATAACTGACGACTATGTGCTATGTAGTCGTTAAGTAGATTTCCTGTTGCTGTTATTCCGAGAATTAGTCCACCAATAGATATTTGTACTCTTTTGATATTTTCCTTCATATTATCAACGTTTGAGCTTCTACTGGTTATAATGTATGTAGTTAATAAATATTAAAAAAGTGTAACTGTGGTGGTGAAATGATGGTGGTTATACTGTTTTTAGAATAGGTTGTCTTCTGATTCGTCTTCATCAACGTCTATTCTATCGGATAGTTTCAATGTTGCCTTGACGTCCATGCTTAATGCGTCACAGTCGGCTTTGATTGCTTCTAAGTGTTTAAGTATTCTAATTTTTTCTTCGTTTATCCTTTCCAAGTTTCTGTATGGGTATGCTGATTCTTTGAACATTTCATATTCTATGGTTGAATATGGGTATTGGTTTAATTGTTTACATACGTTTGCTAGGACTTCTCCGAGGAATTTGTTCATTTCTACTTTAACTCGTTCTCTTATCATTTTATCGTCGTCTAAGTATTTTTTCATTAGACGTACGACTTCTGCCTTTGCAAATGGTAGTTTTTCATCTTCTATGAATTCTTCGTCTATGTTTTCTGTTTCTGTTTCTTCTTCATTTTCTAGGTTTTCTACTTCGTTTTCTATGTTTTCTTCTTCATTTACCATAATTTATACACCTCTTCTTTTTGGAGTTTCTATTCAAAACTTATTTTCATGTACTAATATATGTATTTCATAGTTAATAAATGTAATGTCATATAATTGCAGTTGTCATCTATTATATTGATTGTGTCTGATAAACTAGTGAGAATATTGGATGCTTTTGTTTTTTTTACAACACATAACAATAAAAACAAGTAATTTATGATAACGTCATGTATATGTAAAAATATACTTATTGTAATTTTATCCAAACTATCAAGTAAATGAAAAAAAGTATAAAAATAATTGGGTGGAAGATTAACTACAATACATTTAAACTCATATCAATATTCTTAGCACTATTGGTGATGAAGCCACTACTAATAACATCCACCTCCAAGACAGCATAATCCAAAATATTACCCGGATTAATACCACCACTAACCTCAATAATCACATCATCACGGAGCCTACGCTCAACAAGACAATCAACAACACGCTTAATCTCAGAAGGCGTCATATTATCAAGCATAACAATATCAGCACCAAACATGGCAGCACGAACAGCATCATCCAAGGACTCAACCTCAATCTCAACCTTCTTAGTAAAACTAACACCACTCTTTGCCAAATCAATAGCATCAATAATGCTACCCACAAGCTGGATATGATTATCCTTAATAAGAACACAATCATCCAAACGGAAACGATGAGTATCACCACCACCCAACTCAACAGCCCTCTTCTCCAATTTCTGCAAACCAGGAGTAGTCTTACGAGTACAAGCCACACGGACGTTAGGATTAACCTCCCGTACACGCTCACACGTATCAAAGACAAGAGAACTAATACCACTCAAATGCATCAAATAATTAAGAACACTACGCTCAACAGCCAAAACATCCCTAGCACAACCCTCAAACTCTAGGATAACATCACCACTACGGAATGAATCACCATCAAGAAAACTAGAAACAACACTCAACTCAAAGGCATCCAAAATAAAATGGGCAACATCCATACCAGCAAGAACACCATCCTCCCTGACAACAACCTCAGCCTGAGCCCACTTATCCTCACCAATCAAACAATTACTTGTAACATCCTCAAAGCCAATATCATCATAAACATTCTCCAAAATCCTATTATCAAAAAACAATGACATAAAACAAAAACCTCCCATAAAACGCTAAACTTAATACTATATATGTAAACAATAGTAAATAGAATTAACTATGAAAAACATAAAACCTAGTCAAACAGTATAGAGATAACGACAAAACCACACACCCCAACATACTAAAAAAATATTAAGAACAATATTCAAATAAAATAATATCAATAATACTTTTAATATGCGATTAAATAGGTGAAAATCAGGAANNTCTCATCAACAAATAATTATCAAAACATAATCTCTAACAAATACCAATGGGTGAATCAAATTATGAAAAAGTACATAGAAGAACTAATAACGTTAATAGACTACGAACGAGAAGAAGAAACAGTTACCATGGTAAGTGAAATCAAATACCTCTCACCATATGAAAGAGAACTCATAGGTCACACCATAACATCCCTAACAGGAAAGAAACTATCAAAGGAATACGGATTAACACTAGTACAATACGGCAGATCAAAGCCCATAGAAACCAAAATCAATATCTCCGACAGGGTGATAGTAAGCAAGTCCAACCCCCTACAAACACTACTAGTAGCAACAGTAACAGACAAGGGCAACAAATACATACAACTAAGCTTCGACAAAAAAGTGCCACGATGGGCATTAAAAGAGGAAGTACAAATAGACCTATACGTAAACGATGTAACATTCAAGAGAATGGAAGACAACCTCAAAGAATTAACAAAACAATCAAAGGACGCACTATCATACCACCTACAACTAAAACAGCCACAAAAAAACAACACCACCATAGAAGTAGACTACTACGACAAATCATTAAACCCATCCCAGAAAAGAGCAGTAGAAAAATCATTAACCACCAAGGACTTCCACCTCATACACGGACCATTTGGAACAGGAAAAACAAGAACACTAACCGAGATAATACTACAAGAAAACAGAAAAGGTTCAAAAATACTTGTAACAGCAGAAAGCAACACGGCAGTAGACAACCTACTAAAACGTATGCCAATAACAGACAACCTCCTAAGACTAGGTCAAACCAAGAGAATAAGCCCAGAAAACAGGAAATACTCACTAGAATCCAAGATACTCGAACACCCATCAAACAACAAACTACAAGGCTACTACCAAGTAATCGAGGAATACACAGAAGAACTAAACTACTACACAAAGCCAACACAACAAAACAGCAAAGGATTAACAGATAACCAGATAAAAAAGTACGCGCAAAAACATAAATCCACTAGGGGAATAGATAAAAACACAATACAATCCATGGCACGATGGATAGACTACAAAGAAAAAATAGGACAACTATACGAGAAGATACATTCACTAGAAGACAAGATAATACCAGAAGTAATCACAGAAAACAACATAATATTCACAACCAACTCATCAGCAGCACTAGAAGTCATAAAAGACGAAAAATTTGACGTAGCGATAATAGACGAGGCAAGCCAGACAACAATACCAAGCAACCTTATACCAATATCCAAGGCACGTAAATTCATCCTAGCAGGAGACCACAAACAGCTACCACCAACAATCATAAACAGCAACGCAAGACCACTAGAAAAAACACTATTCGAGTCACTAATAAGAAAGTACCCTGAAAAATCAGAACTACTCGATACACAATACAGGATGAACCAACAGCTCATGCAATTCTCAAACACAGAATTCTACCACGACAAACTACAAACAGCAGACAAAAACAGGGACATAACAATAAAAGATCTCACAGACACCATAGACGAAAAAGCAATCACCTTCATAGACACATCACAAATGCAAAACAACACCGAAAAGCAACTCAATGACTCCACATCATACACAAACCCACTGGAAAAAGACCTAGTAATACAAGTAACACAAAAATACATTCAAAGTGGAATCAACGAGGATGACATAGGAATAATCACACCATACACAGACCAAGTAACAGAGATTTCACAAGAAACAGACATAGAAGTAAATAGTGTGGATGGATTCCAGGGTCGAGAAAAGCAAGTAATAATAATCTCCACAGTACGAAGCAACAACAGGGCAGACATGGGATTTCTAAGCGACATGAGAAGACTAAACGTGGCACTAACAAGGGCAAAACGTAAACTAGTGATAATAGGAAACAAAAACACTCTAGAAACAAACAAGACATATAAGAGGTTACTAAAATATGCAACATACAATTAGGGATAGACTAGATAATCATGGAATTTGGAATGGGTTCTGCTCATAATAGGTTATTTATCAGCATTTTCATCAAGAAAAAATCTTTGGAGGATATAAAATCACTAACCGTATTCCATATCATCCATTAATTTTCCAGTAATAGTTTATATCATAATAGGAAGTATTTAATCAGTTAATGTTCGACTTTCATCGTATCAATTATTTGAGTAACAGGGTTATCCTCATACTCAGGTATAGTCTTGTTTTCCAATAAGTTTAATGAAATAACATAATTATGACCATTCTTTTTAAAACTATATACACAAGTGTTTACGCCATCGTTATTATAGTTTTGTTGGTTAATTTTAACACCATCAAAGGTATAATTTCTTTCTCCAATAAAATTATAGCCCATTTTGATAAGGGTTCTCTTAAGTCCACTATTATTAGCATATGGAATCTCAGACAGAGTAATCACGTAGTCATCATTATATAGCATAATATTATTACCCTTTTCTGAGAGAGCATATCCATCATCCAGTGAAAAAGACGTGTTTCCAATAACATAAGTATCAGCATGGATTGCTGTGATACTGCAAAGTGTTAAAAGAATCAACCCTAAAATAGTTAATAATTTAAAATTCATAAAATAACATCTCCTCATATTCAAAGTATTTTTTTCCCAATAATCCACTTAATCTTATAACATAATACTCCATGTCCTATTTTAAAACTATATTTAAATCTATTACCTACTTGTTATAAAAAGATTATGCTAATATAGTTAGTATTCCCCATCTAAAACTATATTTTTTGAACAACTTTGAAGAATCATTGAATAAAAGATAATTCCATCATTTAATAACTGAAGCCACTAATAAGCATTCAACCAAAAATAGTCATAATCATACAATGCAATATATGAGTCCAAAACAATAGCCACTCCCCAGGTATCTATTGTTAACCTATTAAACGTGCAACGTATCGATAACAACATACTGTCTAGGTAGTTCTATGATTAGATTTAGCATTTAAAGATTATGCTACCAATAAACTTATTACATTTCGGTCACTTTTTTTGTCTATTCTGTTTTTCATAGTTGTGTTTAGTCTTGATAATAGTTCTTCTATTTGTTCTTTTATTGATGTTTTTCATTTTGTTTAATAAGTCTGTATATTTTTTAAGCTTAATTGTATTAGTATTTCGTTCATTTGTGATTGTAGTTTAATTTGTAATTTTTTTTTTGAATGTTCTCACTTTTTGATTTATTTATGTCTATGCATCTTGGTTGTTGTTTTTTTATAGTGTGGGTGTTAGCATAAAACCAATTTTCCCCTTTTTTAGTAATACTATTGTATGTTCCTATATTTATTATTTTAAATTTTTAATTGTTAACAGCTATAGTTGATTACTTATCAAGACACCCATTAGTACTTATCATGTCCGGTATAAGTATATGATAACTTATTATAGTATGATTATGAAAGCATATGTACTTATTCAGAGATTATGTTATGTTCCTGTTAAAATCGCTAGTTTGGTGTTCTTTGTAGGTTTTTATTGGGTTTGGTATGATTTCATATAATTATATGATATTATGTTTGTGAGGTTAGTGTAAATTATGCGTGATGAAAATTGTATTCTTTCGTGTAAAAGTATTTTGGTTCCTTACATGATTTAGGTAATATTTTCTTAAATAGATAATTATATATTATATTCTTGTATATTATTTTTAGGTTTGATGTGATTATTTCTTTTGGTGTGGGTTTAGTGGCTTGATTCTTGCTGGGCAATTAATATGGGATTTATCTAGAGGTTTTTCATAGTTTTTTTCTTTATATTAACTGGTTTCTTGTTTTTATGATTTTTTCACTTTTTTGTGTTATCGCAGTTTCTGTTTTTGCCCATGTTGTTCAGTCAGTTGCCGATTCTTGTTTTAAAAATCTTTTATGATGACTTGAATTCTGATAAAATGTATTTATCAATATTATTATTCATAGTCTCCTTTGATTTGGGAATTATATCTTAATTTGCGTTTTTACCTATGCTTTTTATTTTAATTGCTGGTTTTGATTAAGTTTTGTATATACTTGATTTCATTTCAAATAATGGTTAAATGAAAAGGGATAGTCACAGATTGAATTGATTAAATAAGATTTATTGAAGTCTGTATGATATAAATAGTTTTTAATGACTTTTAAAATTCAAATTTAAAGCATAATTATAAATATTAATGGAATTACATATATAATACGTGTGATAATAATCATGGTATGAGCAGTTAAAATTTCACATCATGTCCTTGTGATACAGATTATAATCTCTCTTGAAGATGGTAATACACAATTGATTCACGAATACTACTAAACTCTATATAGTGCATGATTTTATCACACACTCAATAAAGGTATTTCAATATATAAAATATAAATTGGTGATAAGATTATGATAAAAAACAATTCGATATTGACTTTTATATTCCTGTTTGTGGTGATATTGCTTCTTGCGATATCCAATGTGAATGCAAGCCAAAATGTGACAGTTGATGATGACGTTCAGACAACAGTCACAGAAGACAACAACTCCTTCGATAAAGAAGGCACTTTAAACCCGGCCGGTAGTGTTTATGCAAGTCCGGAGAAGTATCCAAAGAATCCTAAATCATCCAGCAGAGAACTCGAAGTCAACAACTATACAGAATTAGGTGATGCAATCAACGAGGCGGTAGCTGATGGCGAAAATGGGGTGTACGTAATTAATCTAAACAATGGAACGTATCATACCACTAATCACTTCTACTTTACCACGCCAAGTCCTATCGACAAGCATATTTATGTCAATGGCAATAATCAGACTTTAACGGCCATAAACAGGTATATAAGCATCACATTCAATAACAACTGTAACGTCTTCATAGACAATATAAACATGGCACACATCCTGACCACCAACAACAACCTAACGGTTGATAATTCCGTAGTCTACCAAGTTATTAACAATAACGGCAACCTATCAGTCAACAATTCAGTAATCACTATACTTTCCAATAATAACCACACACATATCAACAATTCGGTCATAAGTGAGCGTCTGCTAGCATTGGCAAACACCACCATAGAAAATTCCCTGCTGAATTCCACCATCGATAACCAGGCAGAGATATATACCATCAATTCAACCCTCAATGCTACATTGAACAATTTCCAGAACATGACGATAGACGACAGCACAGAATTCGGTGAATACTTTTATGTGAAAAACTATGGTCAGATAATAATGAATGATACTAGTAGGATAATCCCATATTACTCATCCTATAATGGAACATACACGTTGGAAAACGTTATGATAAAACGGGAGAAAACAAACTACAAAAACCTCACAATAACTGGATCCACGATAAACTCCACCATAATCAATGCGGGAAATCTGACAATCAGTGACGATACAGTATTCGGTGAAGGATTTGTACTTAGAGGAAGCGGCAACATAATAATCAGTAACTTGACACGAATTCTGCCATATATAGGCGAGTATTATGGTGATTACATCATAGACAACCTCGAAATCAACAAAAACAAAGATAATTATGGAAATTTAGTTATAACAAATTCACAAATCAATGCCACCATTACAAACTATGAAAACATCACAATCAATGCTTCAACCATTGATGGAATTCTGAGAAATTATCAAAAAGCGACAATGGATAACTGCATTATCAACTCCAACATTTCAAGCTATGTGGATATGCTGATACATGGCAGCACCATGAACGGAAAGTTCTACAATCAGGCAAACGGCACAATCGCAAACTCAACAATAAACACAACAATAGAAAATGATGGAGACATGATAATAGCTGATGACGTGGTTTTCACCGAAAACTGCCTGTTGACTGGTAGGGGTAATTACATAACAAACAACACGGCAATAGTCGCATATCTGCAGAACTATTACGGTGACAATCTGGTTCAGGGTACCATTATAAGCAACATGAGAAGAAACTATGGAAACCTTACAATAAGAAATTCCACAGTCAATGCGACCATTCACAACTACGGAACGCTGACATTGGGTGACGACGTAATCTTTGGACAAAACACGGCAATACTCGGATATGGGACAATAGCAATCAACGGCACTAGGAGAATCTATCCATACTGTTATGAATACCGTGGAATCCATAGCTTGGAAAGTGTAGCCATAAACAAGACGATATACAACTATGGACAAATGGAGATAATCAACTCCACTATAAGTGATGAAATAATTAATGAGGGGACTCTGATAATTCATGATGATGTAACCATATACGATGGCTTCACAATCAGTGGCATGGGAGCAGTTTCAACCAACAACAGCATGGTGATAACTATGCTGGAAAGTCAGGGAATATACATAGTCGATACCATAATAGAAAACTCCGTCATCAACCATAGCCTAAGAAACAATGCCAATTTAACAATCAAAAACTCAACCATCAACGCTGACATCACAAATTACGCAGGCTTAAATATCATTGCTTCAGCAATCAATTCCACCATCATAAATGAGGCTGTTCTTGTAATCGATGAGGACACAACCTTCGGTGAGGAGTGCATAATAACCGGCAGTGGAGAAATTGTCATAGACGACCTCATGCGAATACTGGATTATATCGAATACATCAACGGAAATTACACACTATCAAACATAGTCATAGATAGGCCACTGGCATTCGGTGGTCGTATCACGTTAAACAACTGCACAATCACAAGCAGCCACAACGTCAATTACGGCATTTTAGTGTTAAACAATTCTACGGTAAACATGACAAGTCCCAACACCATCTGGCTATCAAACTACAACATATTGGTACTGGACAACAATACTCAGATAGTAAATGGCAGGACAAGTGGCGAGGGAAGTATATTGCATGGATTGAACCCAGATGAAATAATTATCGGCCCAGAAGAGTATTACGGCGACAACGTAATAGAAAACACTTCAATATACACTAAGTTCACCAACTATGGACGGCTAACTATAATTAACTGTAACATATACACGTCCATAAAAAACATTGCCACACTAACAATAATAAACTCGACAATAAAAAACATTAACATAAGAGTTGATTCACCATTGAGCGGTAAGATAATTAATAATGAAGGCAACCTGACACTGGCAAACCTCATCATATCAGACAACACAATAGTAACAGCTTCAAAACAGTATCATCCAGCAGCACTGATATATCACAGAAAAGGGATGATGTCCCTAGAAAACGTGTCCATGATTAACAACAACATCACAGTAAATGCCTCACCAAACGGACTGGTCTACGGATTTATAAATTGTAACGGAAGCGTTGATTATATAAGGGATTCCACATTCAAAAACAATTCACTTTACATTCCATCCGATGAAACACCCGCTGAAGTCATCTATGACAGCATGGGGACAATCCTGTATAACTTGAGGTCTGCAAACATATCCAACTGCATATTTGAGGACAACTATGCAGGTTCCATATTGGGAAGCAACCTGAACATCACCAACACAACATTCAAAAACAACAAGCGAATAACAAACTCCCACAGTATAAGAACAATCGGAAATGCATTAGTTCAGCTTACAAATGAAGCTGGGCCAAATAGCATAGTCTCATGTGAATTCACGGGCAACTTCCTCAACGTAACAAACGGACTGGGTAGCTCCAATCCATTATATGGAGCATTAAGCATCGTCAATGGAACAATAGCAAACTCAACATTCGACGGCAACACAATCGAATCATCTTCTTCATGGATAATAGTGGGTGGTGCTGCAGTATATGCTGTTAATGTGAACATAACGGACAATAATTTCACGAACAACATCATAAACGCTGTACGAGGTACATATGTAGCAGGAAGCTGGTATGAATCGGATTATAGAAGCACAGGTAACGGGGTGGACATAAAAGCTGCCAGCAATGTAGTCATAAAGAACAATAACTTCATAAACACGACGAGCAGTCAGGATGTGGCATCAATATACGTAACCGAGCCATCAATCCAGAACATGCCTCCGACCAACATTCAAGTGATAAACAACACGTTCATCAACGTGTACGCAAAAAATGAGACGGTACACATGACAAACCAAACTGTCCATCTCGAAAACAACACCTTCGTCAACAGCACTATCCAACACAGGAAATTGGGTATAGAATACCCAGACAAAGTTTATGAAGGTGAAGAGATAATGATAAACCTGGAATATGAACTCGAAAACCCAGGAAACTATGATTCAGACATATTGGATAGGACAAGCTACTTATGGTATGTTGGTGGAGAAAACATCACAACAGACACCCCACAGCTGTCACTCACATTAACCAATCAAAG
This sequence comes from Methanosphaera sp. rholeuAM74, assembly GCA_003266075.1. Taxonomy (GTDB): domain Archaea; phylum Methanobacteriota; class Methanobacteria; order Methanobacteriales; family Methanobacteriaceae; genus Methanosphaera. The sequence goes on along the minus strand of MUZZ01000073.1, from coordinate 8,740 downwards.
CATGATAATATACGTGACACCAAGCATATCAAACAACAGAAGCAACATAATTGTATTGAATCCGAACACACTAGCCAATATAACCATCACACCGGAAAACTATACTACTTACATATTCGATGGGGAATTGATAGGAGTAAATTCCAACACAATGATAACATTCAGGGGAAACTTCACAAACAAAGGCGAAATATACATATCGACAAGTAACCTCTTGATAGATGGGCATGAGGCCATCTTCACAAACACCTCCTTCACCATAGAAGCAGATGACGTGACAATCCAGAACATGAAAATAAACAATACCGATACCAGTGAATACGCCATAACATCAATAGGCAAAAACAACCTGATACGCAACAACATAATTACACAGTACAACCACATAAAACCCACAGCAGCAATACACATACTCAACTCGGAAAATACCACAACAGCCAACAACACACTAAACGTGACAGGACCAGCACATGCAATAACATATGGAGTTGCAGCCTCAATAGCTAAAACACAGGCAATACTCCAGGAAAACACAATCGGATGCAGGATAACAAGAAACAACATATGTGTACAAAACAGCACACCCGCAGACAATGAGGCATTCAGTACAATAGAAGCAATAACTGCTCCAAAAGGCGTAAATCAGGTAATAGACCTGAACAATATAAGCATAACGGGTGCAAGATTCAACTACGGAATCAACACACTCACCAACGTATTCAATCAAACGATATCAAGAAACAACATCCACGTGACAGGACACCGCTACACCGACGGGATACAGGTGGGAGACAACGCAACCAACATAACAGTAAAAGAAAACAACATCACCTGCATATGCCTCAACGAAACACCAGCAGATGAAGCGGCAATAACATATGGAATAATCACCACCAGCCAGGGAGGACTAAGATCATCAAACATAACCATAGCCGAAAATAGAATAAACCTCCTAGGAGCCGTAAACTATGGAATCGAGATATACACAACAGACAACACGAACATAACAGGCAATGACCTCACAATAGACGGAGGATATTCGATGGGAATAGGATACGCACACTCACCAAACAGCACAATAAAAGAAAACATAATAAGATGCAGGGGAGACACAACACAAAATATAAATCATGTGACCGAGGAAATACAGCCAGAAAACACGGGAATACAGTTACAACAAGGTTCAAACAACATCATAATAGAAGACAACATAATAAAGACATATGAAGTGCAACAGCAAGACACGAGCATAAACGTACACGCAACAAATGTACGCATCATAAACAACCAGCTATCAAGCACCAACAAAAGTGGAGATGAAAGTATAAAGCCAAGTCAAGACACGCAAATCCAGAACAACACAGCACCATTAACGGACACAGTAATAGAAGCAGTAACACCATCAGAAGTAACAATAAACAAGACAATACAAGTGGTCATAATCCTGAAAGACGAATACGGAAGCCTGATGACACACCAGGAAATAATGGTCACAACAGGCAACCAGACACAGACATTCAACATCAACGGCGTACTGGTATACAACTATACGCCAACAAAAGACAGAGAAAACATCACAGTAACATATGAAGGAAATACCACCCACAATCCAACGACAACCACAATCACAATCAACGCCACAACAGACAAAGACGAAACAATAGCACAACTAAACGAGACGATAACACTACAAAACCACGTAATAGGTGAGTTAAATGATACTGTTGCCATGCAGAATCTCTTGATAAGTCAGTTGAATGCCACTGTAGGAGAGCAAAACGACACGATACAAGCACTAAGCCAAAACATAACTCAACTGCATCAACAGATAGAACAACTCCAACAACAACTCCAAACTCCATCCCAAAAAGAAAAAACAACAATAACAATAAATAAAGTCACTGGAAGCATAGGAAGCATAACAACAATAACAGCCAACGTAAAAGACGAAAACGGGCAAACAGTGACAGAAGGAAGAATCATATTCAAAGTAAACGGATTGACACTCAAAGACCAAAATGGAAACATACTATATGTCGAGATAACCAACACAACACCAACACTAAACTATAGAATAAACAAGGGATGGGAAAAAGAAACAGCATACATCGAAGCAGTCTTCACTGGAACAGGAAAATATCAGTCAAGCAGAACAAACACAACGGATGCATTAAACATATCCTCCGGAAATGCCATAGTCAACGTCGAAAACATGCAAAGCTATGAAAACGGAGACAAAATGCAGTTCGTCATAAAAGTGACAGATACAGATTCAAACCCTCTCAACTCAGGAACAATAATAATCAAAGTCAACGGCATAACACTAAAAGATGAAAACGGAAATGTCCTCAAAGCAAAAGTGGTAAACGGAATAGCAATAATCAGCTACAACATAACACTAAGTGCGAGAACATATGACATAACAGCAGTATACACTAACACAGGATACAACAGGATAGAAGCAAAAACACAACTAACCATAACAAAAAGTAACATGAACATAAAATGCGACCCAATAATCACCACAACAGACACGACAACAATACAAGGACAGATACTAAACAAAAACAAAGAAAACATCAACAGAAACATAACAATATCCATCAAAATAAACAACCAAACAATAACAACAACAAAAATAGAAAATGGAACGATAAACATCACCATACCAACACAATACAAGGCTGGAAACTATATCCTGGAAATCATAGCTGGAGAAACAAACACATACAACTCAGATAGGCTCACAACAGTACTTGTAAAGAAATAAATCAGGGATAATCTAAAAAAAACCTCCCCTTCCCCCCTCTCCTCCCCTTACATATTCGTAATATACATTGAATATCTTTTTATAAATTTTGTTCATGAGTATTTATAATCTATTGATAGAGTGATATAAGCCTGATTTTACTCTTACAGTAGAGTAATGTTAATATATGTAACAACAAGAGATTATATAGTTTAAGACGTTAAAAACTTCTCAAAAACAGGCATTATAACATTAAGCCATTAATTCATAAAAGCCGGATTCCTCCACCATTCTATATTACTCTTTTTTTAAACTCCACAATTAATATCACACGATCGAGTCATATTTCTTAGGGATATTACGNNCATCAAACTATGATTTCAATAGTAGTAGTACTTATATATAACTACTACTTTTAAAAATGGTAGTTTTGATATTATGGTGCCGAACACCTAGAACCACACGTGACAGTTTATACCACCATAACCCAAAGCAATATAACATGAAATGTAAAAGTAATTTCGATATATAAGTAAGTCAATATTATAACAATCGTTATATCATTTTCCAAAACAAATTATTGTCTGGGAGCTTAACAGGCTTCACAAGCAGGGATAAAAGTGCGAAAAGTTGGAAACAAACCACATTCCAAGTCCTCGAAATCCGAATGAAATGCTAAAACTGAAACAATAAAAATGGTATAACAGAAATCTCGAAAATGGTATGATCAAACTAATAATGGTGGTGTTAAATGTGGTTGGATATATTAAAAGAATAATTGATGATGATTTAAAACGTTATTTAAAAATTAAAGGGGTTGTATTATTAACTGGACCAAAATGGTGTGGAAAAATAACTACCGCTCAACAACAAACTAATAGTATTTTAAAATTGGATGATATTGATAAAAATGTCCAGTACTATATTTGGTCATTTTAATCTGTATGCTAATATAATTTATTTTTTTATCTCAGAAACCAATAAATATCCTAAATAAAATTTTGATTCTGACATTTGATTTTTCTAATTTATATTTTATATTAGTAAAGTTTATATATTCTAATGATAAATATTATGTTAGGTGATTAGAATGGTTATTTCAACTAAGGTATATAAAGGATTTCAAATGATTATCCCATCTGAAATAAGAAAAGAATTAGGTATTACTGATGTAGATATCGCTGATTGGGTAGTTAATAAAAAAAATAATACTGCCATTGTTTCTTTCAGAAAAAAACCTAGTTTACATGACTTAGCGGGTATGGGTAAATTAGATAAGGTTACTAATGCTGTTGATTTAAAACATAAATCTCAAAAGGGTCTGTTATGAAGTTAATGTTAGATAGTTGTTATTTAGTAGGTTTAGTCTTAGAAAAAGATCAATGGCATAAGTTTGCGAATCCTTTAAGTTATCAGATTGAGAATCATGATACTTATATAACAAATATAATACTTTCCGAAACCATGAACTCTTTCCAATGTTTAGGTGGAAAACGTTGCAAAGAAATTTATGATATTATTTTAGAAACGAATACTCTGCTTAATATTAATAATAAGAAGTTATATGATAAATCTATGGAATTATTATGCAAATATGATGCTAGTATAGGTTATTCTGATTGTACAACTATTGAAATGATGAAAAAACATAACATAAAATATATAGTTTCTTATGATTCCGATTTTGATAAAAAAGAAAATATTATGCGAATATATAATTTCAAAGATAAAAATAACAATTATGTAACCAATCTTCAACTTTAAGATAATTTAATATAATTCTGTATCTTCTTTTTTATCCTTGTTTTGAGTTTTTGGGCTTTTTTTCGGCAGTTTTGCATATATGCTGGGATTGATGATTTTTTAGCGAGTTTTATTTGCTTGTTTTTGATGTTTTATCATCTGTTTTGTTTTTATTTTCTTTTTTGGGGTAGTGTCCAAAATACAGGTCAATATTATGTTGGTGTAGCCATTGGGGGTGGTTCTTGTCTTCGAGTCTGCTGGATAAGGATACGGCTATGAATGCCCAATGTTTGCTATTGAGTCAAGCAATGATTCGTAGACGTCTGCCAAAACGCTCAGAATTCCTGAATAGTATCCATAACCTATTTTTAAAGTTGCCATCATGATGTTCAGGATCAACACTACCATTATAACTTTTTTTTTTTACTTCGCCGTGATAGTCGGTCATTTTAACTCAATACCCAATTCTTTTCAAGATTATCTATTAATAATTATTTTATTATAGTTATTATTATTGGTGGGGTGGTATATAAATAATCGTTTTTACGTATAACTAAACACAAATGATTGGTTTAGCATAATAATTATTTACGTATTCCTAAATTCCAAGTAAAAAAAAGGTCTACGGGGGTTTCTCAGATAAAATAAGATAAACTGCTTGGAAATTAGTTAAGAAGTTATACACACCTAAAAAACGGTGAAAACTAACATCCACAGACTTCTATTACACCCAAAACAAACACTAAAAAAAATGTGGGGGTTATGTCTGGTAGAGTAATTATTGCTTACTCTACAGTTAATTTGCTTTCAGCTTCCAGCTTGGTAGCACCAGCCGTGTAGACCGCTTTTATGTCGTAGCTACCAGCTTTATAAGTTTTTGGAACCGTGTACGCGAATGTTACTGAATCACCTGTTACTTTAGCGTATAGTTTTCCGTCTGCTGCTTTGACTGTTTTACCGTTTACTTTGAGTACGACTTTACCACCGTCTAGTTTTTTCGTAGTTACTGTGATTGTTACTTCTTCTCCTGCTTTAATGGTTACATCACTCACTGTAAATTCTGGTTCTTCTATTTCTGGTGTTGTTATTGTTGGGTTCACTGCTTCACTAGTGATTTCTGCTATTTCAGTACTTCCAGTGTATACTGCTTTGATTTCTGTATCATCATTCCAGTTTGCCGGTACTTTATAGTCACTTAGTGTGGCTACTCCATCTGTTAGGTCTACATAGATTATTTTACTGGTTGTATCGTCTCGTAGTACTTTTCCGTTTGCTTTGAAGTAGACTCGTCCTGTGTTTATGTCTGTTGTTGGCTCATCGTCGAAGTATATGTTTGCCGTTATTGTTGTCGTAGTTGCTGTTATGTTTATAGGATCTATTATTAGTTCATATCTTGGTTTGTTGTTTGTTATTGTGTTCTGTTCGTGGTTGAGGTTTACTGATGCATCCCCGTATAGTGTGTTTGCTTTCAGGTAGTTATCTGTGATTGTGTTATTTTTTCCACTTCCTGTCATTGTGTATGTGCTATCTGTGATTACGGTGTTGTCTGTGATTTGGTTGTTGGAGCTTGTGATGTTGAGTGTTCCTGTGAAGGTGTTGTTTCTGATTATTGCGTTTGATCCGTTGATTCTGACGTTCTTTGCCGTGTTGTTGTATGCTATATTGTTTTCTCCTATTGCGAATAGCCCATTGTTGTA
>MUZZ01000073.1:0-2466 GCA_003266075.1 Methanosphaera sp. rholeuAM74 | reverse complement strand
AGTACTATTGCCCAGCATATTGCTGTTGAAGTAGTTGGTCCTCTGATGGTATTGTTGATTATGTGATTGTTGCTGTTTGGAACTACTCCACTAAGGATATTGTTTACATTATATGTGGTCAGGTATACTAGGTTTCCTACGTTTCCATCTGCTTCTATTGTNNATGAGTGTGCTGTTGTCTGCCCATGCAAATACGAATGTACTGCTTCCACCATTATCCTTGGTGTAGAAATAACTGTTTTTGACAGTGATGTTAGTGGAGTTTTCACGTATACTGGTTTGACCTACACCCCATCCAATACTGGCTGATTCTACTACATTACTAATACCGTCAAAAAGCATATTATGAGAGTTAATTACATAGAATTGTGTGTTATAAGTGTAAATGCCAGTTACGTTAGATCCACTTGAAGTGTTGGTATACGTTATATTATCAAATCTTTCAATTCTACCATCACCAGTAGAGGATATTATATTAATGGGCTTATTTATTGTTAAACTTTTAAGTCCGTCTACGTTACTTATAATTCCCATGAAATCAAGTACATCACCGGAACTAACAATTTCTGTTAATTCATTGGTTTCAGAATCAAAATAATTGGAAATAGTATCATTTGTTATGACATGATAAAATGAATTAAGATTATCTGGTATGGTCTCATTAAATATTATTACATGTCCTGTTATATTTACTTTCGATATGTCCGTGTTGTTTGAAATTAGAACAACCCCATAATTGTTCATAAAGAATTCTGAATTAGTATTGATAACTGAATTATTAATAATCAAGATACCATGGTTTGTGTTGTCTTGAGATAATATAGTGCAGTTATTTAAAGTATGATTTCCTATGAATTTATAACTCTTATTTAAGGTTGCATTAGATATTGTATAGTTTCCTCTAATTGTAGATATGTTTGGTAAAATCCTCACGATATTATCTGAATATACTGAACCTGTCTCTGTTATTTCCCCATTTTCAGTAAATACTGTGTTTTCATCAATGTATACATTAGCATTATTAATTATTTTATCATTTACTGTGGAATTGATAATTGTCAAAGTAGCATTCACTTTGTTATTTAAGACGGCATTTAATGTACAGTTTATTAATGTTAAATTGGCATTAACTTCATTATTTAGGATTGCATCTAAAGTGGAGTCTATCAATGTTAAATTCGCATAATTATTTTTGGATTGGGTTATTGTGATGTCATTAAATGTATAGTTACCGTTATATGATTCTAGGATGGATGCAATTTTACTTATATCATTTATTTCAAATTCTCCATTACCTAATATAAGACAACTATCTGTAAATATTGTATCATCGGATATTACAAGTTTGCCGTTATTAGTAATATTATTTTCAACTGAAACATTATTTAATATTAATATTCCATTATTTGTTATTTTATTTTCTATCGTTACATTATTCAAAGTTAAATTTCCATTATTTACAAAATTCTTGTCTATTGTCATATTACTTAATGTGTTATCACCACTAAAAGAACTTAAATGAGGATAGAATATGTTTGAATTGTTACATATTATTTCACCAGTAGACGTGAACACTAACTCATCTGAAAAATTATTGTTATCATTAACAATTAATCTACCAGAATTACTAATCCTAGTAATTGTTGAATTGTTTAATGTTAAACTGCCCATAATGTTTATGCCGTCCTGAATAACAATAGGTCCATTAAAGGTCACATTATTTGCTATTACATTTCCATTCTGTTGTACAACAAAAGAAACTCTGTCAATAAATGCATCATTTATGGTTACATTACAATTATTATTAAAGTTTAAAGTTCTTACACTATTTTTAATAGTAAATGTTTGTCCATTAGCATTAATAGTTATATTTGGAGTATAACTACCTTTACGATAATAGGTAGAAGTACTGACAACATACTCCCCTTCATTTAACTTGATGATATATTCATCATTATTGGCATCTTTAACTGCATTATTCATAGCAGTCGTAAATTCATTAAAATTATTGACATCAACAGTCTTGGTTGCACTTTTCACGTTTTTGTATTCTTTTTCCACGTTTTTTGTGTCCACAACGTTATTGTCAGTACTTGCTTGTACTTGTGTTGTGTCACTTGCTACATCTGTACTGCTGGTTGTGTCGTTGTCTGCTGCGACAACGGTGGATACTCCGAGTATCAGTACTATTAATGTGAGTGCAAGGAATATTTTATTAGTATTTTTCATATTTCTTTCATCTCGTATGTTTATTTTTTTGGCATTTGAATTTTTTNNGCATTTGACTAATCATGTTTAAATGATTTATTTCAGATTATACTTATATTTATGGTCTTATTTCATGTTTGGATAACTTATTGTTTGTTGTTAATTTGTTTAGTCTATGTATTTTCATTGTTTATTTATGTGGTGGCTTTTTAGGGTGTTGTCTTCTCTTTATTTACATGCCATTTTTGGGGGGGGGGG
>MUZZ01000215.1 GCA_003266075.1 Methanosphaera sp. rholeuAM74 | reverse complement strand
CTTTTTTTCAAGCCTAGTAGCACCAGACGTGTAAACTGCTTTAATTATATAGTCACCTGCCTTCAATGTTTTAGGTACAGTGTACGTGAAAGTAGTAGTGTCGCCTGTTACTTTAGCATATAATTTAGCATCTGAGGCTTTAACCATCTTACCATTGACCTTGAGCACTACCTTACCAGCGTCGAGGTTTTTCGTGGTAACAGTTATCGTTACTTCACTACCCGCACTAGCAGTCAAATCACCTACACTGAATTCTGGTTCTTCTACGTCTGTGATTGTTGGATTTACTGCTTCACTCTCGCTGTCTTTGTATCTTGTGGATTTTATGAATATTGCTTGTATTGTTGTGTCATTGTTCCAGTTTTCTGTGTTGACTTCTGGAGTTGTTACTAAGCCTTCTGTGACAGTAGCGTAGATTACTTTTTTGGTTGTATCATCCCTCAGTATTTTTCCGTTTACTTTGAAGTATACTTGTCCATCGTTAATTGGTAAACCATTTATACTTGTTATGGTTGCTGTTATAACTGTGTTTTCATCTTTGTTTATTATGATTGGTGTTATGTTTATGGTGCTTTCTATGTCCTTTTTTCCTGTTGGTGTATTATTAGCTATTATTATTCCAGCAATATCCGTACTTATTGATTCATCACCACATAAATCAAGACTTTCTATGAAATTATTTTTTACCCAAGAATGTGAATCAGCATTTATTAGATTAATTATTGGTGTTTCTTTTTGTGTTGAATTTGAAATAATTTTATTGCCTTCTATGTAGCTAATGTATGCATTGTTTTCTAGTATTGCTGTTACTGGATTTTGGCTTTTGAGGGTGAACGTATTGTTATATATATAATTTAGTTGCACACCACTGGTACTCGTTTGGTTTATACCGATTATTTGTGTTGCATTTACTATGATTGTATTGTTTAACATAGTGTTGTTAGCTATCGGTTTGTTTGTAGATAATATGGTTGTTGTGTTTCCAATTTGTATTATGATATTATTTTTCAGGTTCACCTCTCTGGAGCTTATTTGTATGGTTTTTGCTTCTTTGTCTGTGTTTTCTTGGTATATTGTGGAGTTGATTATATTAGCTCCGTATGAGTTTATTATGATTGATGATTCCCGATTATCTGTATTGTTGATGTTGATGTTGTTTATGGATGAGTACGGTGAGTTTTCTGTCAAGGTTATTGTTGAATTGTATAGTGTATAGTTTTCAGGATTGGTTAATGTAATGTTAATATTGTTTAAAGTGATGTTTTTGTTGTAGATATCTGAATGAATTTTAATTGTGTATGTTTTTAGTAGGTCTTCCTGGATAAATACTTCGTTTTCAAAGTAATTATCATAGTTATCATTGGTTAATAATATTTCTACTGGATAGTTGTCTTTAATGTTATTGTTTATGCTATTTGTTTCTTTAACTGTGTAATCACCCATTGTATTGTTGGCTATTAGTTTGTTCCATGTGATTATTGAATTATTAGTATTTATTAATTCTATCACATTTTCTTGTGTGGTCAGTATGTCTGTGTTATTCATTAGTAATTGGTTTGAATTGATGCTTATTATTGGTGTGGAATTGGTTCTTATTTCATTTGCATCTGTTATTGTTGTGTTGGTTGAGTTAATATTTATTAAGTAATGTCCTTGTTCGTTTCTATGACTTGAATCTTCATATGGAGTATATCTGGACATGTTAGTATTTATGATTTTAGTGTTGTTTGAATTTATTACTTGGAGTAGTGTAGTGTCTGGTAAATTCCGTGATAAATCATCAGTTCTATACTGTGTTCCGTTAATCTTGGCATTCACTGTTATATTAGTATTGTTTGAATTTATTACTCCGATTGCTGTTGTGTAATCACCCATACTACCAATGTAATGATTGAGTGAGCTTTGATTAATTATAGTATTTGATGATTCTATAATCAGTATAGAATATGAATTAGTTGCCCTTGAGAAAACATTTTTAGCACTTTTTAGTGTTGTATTGTTTGATTTGTTAATGATGATTGCTTGACTATTATTGTTTGCATAGGACATTATTTCTGAATCCAAGCTGTTTTTTTGGGAATCATATATTAATAATCCTGTTGCATTGTTTGTTCCATTGGATTTAATTTGTGAATAAATCATATTATTATTACTATTTGACAACTCTACGGTAATTGTGTTGATACCAGTCAAGTTTATGTTAGTATATGTATCAAAATAGTTATTTGAGGATAAAACATGGATTCCAGTTATAAAATCAGTATCTTCGCCAGTATACGTCATGTTGATATTGTTTCTGTCGAATATTGTGTTATTTCCTTCTATTAGTATTGGTGTGTCTGTCAAATTAGAGTTTACTGTGATGTTTGCGTATTTAATCTGAGTATTTGGTGCTTTTATTATTAGTGTTTCACTTATGTTTTCGTTTATAATTTTTGTTGCATTTAGCACTATTTTACTATTTTCATTTACCTGTATAAAACAGTCATATAATGTGAATTTATCACTATTGTTCAAGAATAATATCGTATTATCGAATATGAATCTTTTGCTAAATAAATCTGACTTGAATGTTAATATACTACCATTGGATACCACATCTGTTTTAACTTGACCGTTTACATCAAAGTATTCAGGATAATTATCATCAGTTAATTCAATTACTTGTGATGATTCTGGAAGGTTGTTTCGTATAGTGTTCTGTGAGTTACTTGAAACAGATTTGTCTCCTGTAAGTATGCTAGCATATAATGTATTATTTTCCACTATATTGTTTTTATTGTTTAAATATACTGTGTAGTCATCAATGTCTGTGATGATTGTATTGTTAATAATTTGATTATTGCTTTGGTAAGCATATATCTGTCTTGACAATACATTATTTTTAACAATTGAATCAGTACCTAGGTATATGTTTGTTATATCTTTAGAATAAAAAGTGTTATTTTCTATGTATACATTTGCTGTAGTTGTTCCACATTTAATCACATACGTTGTAGCTGTTGGGTCAATAAGCGTATCAAATAAAGTACTACGTATACTATCATAGAATATGTTATTAGTTATGTAATGTCTTGTCACATTTTTCTTGTCCTGTTTTTTTGGAGACTCCAAACTGATTCCAGTAGTATGATTGAAAGTATTATTATTAATATGATATACACCATACTTGTTAGCTATGTCCAATCCCCCATTGTTATAGAAATAACAATTTTCAATATTAGTTTCAACATTAACAAAAATTTGTACATTAAAGTAATCAGAACCTCCCGTATTGGAGGCAATTCCAGTACCATCATTGTAACTACTTGCACCATCATATCCTTTGTTGTTCATGAAGGTACAATTGGTGACATTCATCACTTTATCGTTTGTTAATGAACCCCAACGGGCGTAATTGTTGATAAACAGGCTGTTAGATACTGTTGCAGTACCATTATTATATAATCCTGCCCCATAGTTTCCACGTGTATTTGATTTCATGTTACCATCAAAAATAGTGTTATTAACCACTATTGTTCCATCATCCCTGTTACGTAGGGATGCTCCTACTCCACCACAGTTTTCCTTAAAGTTCATACTGTCCACGAAGAGATTTCCATAATTGTTAACTGTTGAAGTTTCCCATCCTTGAAGTTGTGATGGACCAACATTCATTCCATGCTGAACTGTGAAATTAGATAATGATATCCTACCTGAACCTTCAGTTATGTTTATAAACCAGTTTCCAGTACAATTATTGAATTCACCCCAAATATCACTACTGCCCCAATGGTATTCAGTATCTTCACCCATTATAAAGCTTGCTTCACCATCAACTACAGTCTTATTAATTCCTTCACCAATAAAATTAATAGTATATTCACCATTAACTGTGAGGTTCGTGTTACCAAGTCCTTTATAAGTTCCCTCTGCTATGTAAATGTTGTATGTTGAATCAGCGTTTGTCTGCTCTAGTGCTTTCTGCACAGTCTTATAAGGACTACCATTTGTTCCATCGTTATCATCTGACCCATCAGTATCAGATACGTAGAGGTCAGTTACACTCTC
>MUZZ01000040.1:1370-3159 GCA_003266075.1 Methanosphaera sp. rholeuAM74 | reverse complement strand
GTTTTTAATTAAACTCTGTTGTTTTAAAATATACATGTTTTCATCCAAGACTAATTAATATGAAAACATGAATTTATAGTGGATATCTATGCCCATTAATGGGCAAGATGCCTTTTAAAGGTATTATCACACTAAAGTATATTTTGTATAATCTGGTATATATATTTTCACTTATTTTGTTGAAAATATTCTATTAACTCATGAATCATTGTCTGGATTCTATGGTGGATAGGTAGTACTCATTGCCTTCATTGATGTATCCTATGTCTTTTTGGCTCTAGGGCCAGTATTCTTGAAGTGTTTTGTATTTATATGTCATGTCTTTCTAACACTTGTGTTTTGACTTTAGCATCCATATTATCATTGTCCGTTCTGTTTTCATAACAAGTTATTTAACTTAGTTTTAACATACTATATAACATTAATGTAAAAATATGTTTTATATAGCAAATTTTTAGGAGTTATTTTATCATGGAAATTGAAAAAGAGGCAGAAACTATTTTAAACAAATTTTCAGAAGTGTTGGAACAGATTCCTGATTTGGAGGAGACACAATATCTTGTAGATAACTTGAACAGAACAAGAGAAGATGTCAATGAGGAATCCTGTCCTGAGAAGATTTTAAGGAACGCCCATGTTGACAAGAAGGGCAGCGTCGTAGCAGAGAAAGGGAAATGGACAAAATGAGATTGAAGTTACTTATAGAACTACCGGATACTCCCGGTCAATTGTTAAATATTTTAAAACCGTTATCATCACTTGGTGCTAATGTCTCTACCATTATACATGAACATGACAACAGAACCTCTGATGGTAAGATCCCGGTATACTTCACTATTGAAGGCTCACGTGATATACTTAAACGTGGTTTGGATATTATAAGGGAGAATAACATTGACATAGTTGAAATTGACGGCGTATTACAGAAGGAAACAGAGACATTCCTCATATTGGGTGATATATCTACTTCCACCATCATGGATACTATACACAGGATTGACGAGTTAAATGATGTTAAGATTGCTAGTGTCGACTTAAACATTGGAAATGACTTGCAGGAATCTGTATGTAAGGTAGTAGTTGAGACCAAAAATCACAGACGCTTGGAAGCTAGTCGTCAAATACAGGAAATAACTAAGGAAAACGATTTAATATTAATTAAGCAAATCTAGGGAGTATGTTAAATGAATGCAAATAAGATGAGATTATGTCTTCTAGGTTTTGGTGCTGTAGGTCAGGGATTGGCTAAGGTATTATTGATGAAGCATGATGAATTAGTGGATAAATATAACTTGGACTTAGTTATCACAGCTATATCTGATAGGTCTGGTGCTGCCATTAATCCTGATGGTCTTGACTTGCAGTTAGCCTTGGATACTAAGGAAGATACTGGTAAGATTATGGATTACCCTGACTTTGGGGTTGGTGGTATTGATGGTCTTGGTGTGCTGGATGAGGCTTGCTATGATTGTCTTGTCGAAGCCACTCCTACTGATATCGAGGACGGTGAGCCTACACGTTCCCATATACTGAAGGCATTTAACGATAAGAAGGATGTTGTGACATCCAATAAGGGTCCACTGGCACTTAACTTCAAGGAGTTAATTAACTCTGCAAGTGATAATGATGTTAAGTTCCGTTTCGAGGCATCTGTCGGTGGTACTATGCCTGTTATTAATTTGGGTCGTGAAGCACTGGCTGGTAATAAGATTCATTCTGTTCAGGGTATACTTAACGGTACTACTAACTATATTCTCTCACGTATGGCTAATGAACAAACAGATTATGA
>MUZZ01000040.1:0-1269 GCA_003266075.1 Methanosphaera sp. rholeuAM74 | reverse complement strand
GTTGACGGCAAGTTGACTGTAGGTCCTATGCTTGTCAAGCAGGGTTCACCATTCGCAGTTAATGGTACGTTGAATGTTATAACTCTTAAAACTGATTTATCAGAGGATGTTACAGTAGTTGGGGTCGGTGCTGGTTCTATTGAAACGGCTTCTGCTATTCTTAGTGATATAATCAGTATCGGAAAATATAACTCTAACTAAGGTTATGGTTATTGTTGCTTCTTTTTCCAATTCTTTTTTTTTAGATAAATTAATTATAAAGTGATATTATATGTCAAATACAGAAAATAAATACTTTGCTCCACCATGGATGAAATATCCTAATTGTCCAAGTGAATCACTTTTCTGGAAGAATGGTAGTGGTGCAGAGTACCTACTCGAATATGAAAAACTGGATATTGAGGATGAAGAATATTTAAATCTCTTTCCTAAGCCACTAGTATATACTGATGATGTGAAGGCTGACGATTCCTTGAGTGATGAGGCTCATGAGTACTTGGATTACGAGTTCAAACCATTGTTTGTCAAGTTATGGACTCCTGATGCTAAGCCTAAGTACTCTCCAGAGTATGTTGAAGATGAGTACATATTCATGTATGATACATTATATGATGATAAGTCAAATGTAGTGCAAATTGGTGTTAAGCATTACCATTCGCTAGCTCAGTTAGTCACTTTTGCACAGATGCTTTTATCTGATATTTCTAGCAGTTTATGGGATGAGCTTAAGTACACGGTGTATCTTAACTCTATCTACTACTTCTTTGTAAGTGATATTAATTTTGTCAATGAGATATTACACACGGGTGACAAGGTCATAGTATATAAGAGTGATAACCTGGAGTTAGGTATGAACAAAAATGATGATGGAAACCTTGTAGGAGAAAATCTTATGGGTATTGCCATGATGCAGGCACGTGATGAGATTAAACGGGTTTATGCCAATTATGATTTGATTGATTGGGAGTTATCTGGTGGTGCTAATAGTGTTGAACGTTGCATGTGCAACCACCACTAGGAAGTTTAAGTAAACCTAAAAATTTATATTGTTATAATAATATAAATAATATACAACGGTAGTGATAAAATGAAATACATAATAGTAATAGCCGATGGAATGGCCGACGAACCACTAAAACAATTAAACGGACAAACACCAGTAGTAGAAGCCAACACACCAAACATGGACTTCATAGCAAAGAATGGTTACACAGGATACGCAAAAAATGTACCGGATGGAATGACCCCAGGATCAGATGTGGCAAACAC
>MUZZ01000024.1:5988-11433 GCA_003266075.1 Methanosphaera sp. rholeuAM74 | reverse complement strand
TATAACAATATTTTATTTTATAGTTGTTTATATTATCTTTATTTACTAGTATATTTGTTTTAACAATATATTTTCCTTATTTGATTGTTATAATAGCTTTTTTTGATGGCTTCATTATTTATATTATCTTTGATTTTATTTGTTTTTTAATGGATTTTATTTTATTCATGAAATTATCAGTAAAATGGGATTAATTTTATTAGATAATTATTATTTAAGCTTTATTTAATTATTATTAAGTATTTATTATTTTATTTTTAAAATGATTAGTTATTTATAGTTTATATTATATATTATTATTATATATTATATTTTATTAAATTTAGATGTAATTTATTGAGTTATGTTCTTTTATGTGTGTTTTTTGATGTTTTTTTATTAGAACATATATGTAAAATAACGGTAGGAGTTGTTTTTTTTATGGCTATCATGGATGTTAAAGGATTGAATTATGATATTATTATAGATAAGCTTAAAAGTAAAGGTGAAGATGCTTATAAATTGATTTATTATGTTGATTATTTGAATACTGATTGTGTTTGTGATTTGATTGGTGAATTAAATGCTGTATTTGATTCTAAAGTTGGTAATAGGGCTTATCCCTCGAGAAATTTTATTAATTATCTTTATGTATTGTTTTAGTATTGATTTGTATAAGATTTCAGATATTGCTCGTGAATGTCGTACTAATAATATTTTAAGAGTTGCTACTTGTGGTAAAACACCATCTATTAATGTTTTTCGCAGATTTTTATTGGAAAGTGATCCATTAGTATTAAAAAAGTTGTTTCTTTATTCGGTTGTGAAGTTAAATGATTTGAATTTCATTAATTTTCTAAAATTCTTCATAGATGGTACGAATGCGATTATTAATGGATCACGAAATTATACAATCTCAAAAGATGAAATTAAAGCTTTAAAATATATGAAAAAGAATGGATTATTACACAATAATCGTAAAAAATCAAAATCAGAATCATATAATAAATTAAAGAAAATACAAAGTGAAATAGATAAAAATAGTGAATTATACGAACAAATTGAACTAATTTTCAATAAATTTGACATATTCAACAAGAATATATACAAAAATATTCCTGTTTTTGAACAAATAATGAAAGAAAGAGACATTGATTATGTTTCAATCGCATTTCCTGAATCCGTAATGATGAAAACCAAAAAAGGAGGATTTGATTTTGCATTCAACCTTCAGGAAGTAATGACAGACAATAAAATAATATTAACAGGATTATTACTTGATAAACCTAATGATCACTACAGTCTAGAAGAAATAATACAAGAAATCAAAGAAAACATACAAATAATACTCGAATTACAAGAAAAATACGGAGAAAGAAAAAACTACAAAGAAATACAATCAACAATAGAAAAAGCACTCTTCATATGTGATTCAGGATACTTCACCACAGAAAACATAGAAACAGCAGACAAACACGGAATGAAATTCCTAATAATGCCAAAAATAATATCCAACAGAGAAAACAACAAAAAAAGAAGAAAAAAGAAAATAAAAACCAAAGACAAAAACAAACAAAATAAAAACAAAGAAAGCAAAAAATCACTAGAACGAGTATACAACGGATACATATGCAAAAAAGGACATAAAATAGAACTAACAGAGATAAAAAAAGTTAAAAAACGAGTAAATATACGAAAAGGAATATCAGAGCAATGGGAAGAACACAGATTCATCCACAAATGCTCAAATCCAGAACGATACTCCACATGTTCCGAATGTCCATTCAAACAAATAACAGACAATTATACTCCTCTTGAATACGAAATGATCAATAAATTCACAAACCAAAAATACCTAAAACTCTACAAAGATAGATTTCACTGTAGCGAAGGCATCAATGGATACCTTAAAAGTACAAACGGAACCATAATACTATCAGGTCACAACTACATCGCAGTAAAAAACGAACTTCAAATTCATAACTTAATCTACAATTTACAACGAATGGTCAACCTAAAAGGAACCTTCTATTGAAAAAAATAATACCAATAAAAACCCACAACCAAACCAACAGGGGATATCAGCGTCAAATTTTCAATTTAATACTTTAAATCAAATTATTAATACATTTCAGATCAAAAAACACTAATAAAAATTACCAGTGTTCAATAAAAAGTCTGTTTCTAATAACAAATAAATTTAACTCATAAAAAAATAACACAATCAAAAACCATAAAAACAAAAAAAACACATAAACAACAATAAAACATCAAAAACAAGCAAAAAAAATCCCATTAAAACAAAAAACAAGAAAATAACCAAACTAAGGAATTATGGAAAATCCCCTTTAAAAAATATATTGTATAATGATAAATATATTAACTAGAGTTAAGTGCTGTGATAATTTATGGAAATAGAGAGAGTAATAGCTAAGGAATTAGGCATTAAGGCATGGCAGGCAAGAGCTGCTATCAGGTTAATCAATGAAGAAAACACCATTCCATTCATCTCACGATACCGTAAAGAGGTAACTGGTGGCTTGGATGATGACACACTCAGACAGCTATATGAAAGACTAGAATACCTCACAAAGCTGGATGAACACAAAAGACAGGCAATAAATAAAATAGAGAAACAGGGGAAACTCACAAAAAACTTAGAGGATGCAATTAATAATGCAACGACAATGGTTGAAGTGGACGACCTATACAGACCATATAAAACTAAAAAACAGACAAGAGCATCTAAGGCAAGAGATAAAGGATTAGAACCACTAGCATTGACGATATATGACCAGCAGTTAGATCACAGCATAGAAAAAGAGGCATCAAAATATCTTAACGATGAAGTAGAAACGGTTGATGATGCAAAACAGGGAGCAAGTGACATCATAGCAGACATAATCTCCGATAAAGCCTTCTTCAGGAGGGTAGTGAGGGATTTGACTATAAAGGAAGGCTCACTTTCTATTACCTCAAAGAATAACGATGAATCATCACAGTATGAAATGTACTATGATTATACAGAAAAGATATCTGACATGGCTCAACACAGGATACTAGCCATAAACCGTGGAGAAAACGATGGAATACTTAAAATCAACCTCGATGCACCTGAAAAGGATATAAAAGAATTCTTGGAAGATGAAATCCTCATAAACTTCTCAACAAGAAAGGATAAAATCAAATACAACAAGTACACCACAGAATTTCTTAAAAAATCCATAGATGACTCCTACCACAGACTAATAGCACCAGCAATAGAAAGAGAGATAAGAAACATACTCACCGACGTGGCAGAAGACAAATCCATCAAAGTCTTCAAGAAAAACCTCGAACAACTACTAATGCAACCACCAATAATAGGTAAAACAATACTAGGATGGGATCCAGCATACAGGACAGGATGTAAAATAGCAATAATTGACAAAAACTCTAAGGTACTAGCCACAACCGTGGTATACCCAACAGAACCACAAAACCAGAAGAAAGAAACAATATCCGAGATACGTTCACTGATAAGAAAATACAAGGTAGACCTAATAGCACTAGGCAATGGTACAGCATCACGTGAATCCGAACAGATAATATCCGAGATTATTAAGCCAACAAACGTGCAGTACGCAATAGTCAATGAAGCTGGAGCATCAGTATACTCTGCTAGCAAAGAGGCACAGGAGGAATTTCCAGACTACGATGTAACCGAGAGGGGTGCAATATCCATAGCAAGAAGACTTCAAGACCCACTAGCAGAACTCGTTAAGATAGACCCAAAATCAATAGGAGTAGGACAATACCAGCATGACATGAACCCTAAACGACTGACACAATCCCTTGAGGGTGTAATAGAAAGAAGTGTCAATAATGTCGGAGTAGACCTTAACACGGCATCAGCAGCAATAATGCAACACGTAGCGGGTGTGAGTAAACGTATTGCAAACAACATAGTAAAGTACAGACAGGAACACGGAGCATTCGTGGACAGAAATCAGTTACTCGATGTTCCGGGAATCGGTGCAAAAACCTTCGAGCAGTGTGCAGGATTCATGAGAATCTATGATTCAAACAACATCCTTGACAGCACCTGTGTACACCCAGAATCATATGACATAGTACTGGCACTACTGACGATATATGGATATGACTTAAGGGATGTGAGAAATGGTGGAGTAAGACTAGACATAGATGATGTTGAAAAGCTTTCCAAGGAATTGGATGTGGGTGAATGGACATTAAATGACATAGTAAACGAGTTAAAAAAGCCTGGTAGAGATCCACGTGAAGACCTGGAAATGCCTCACCTAAGAAGTGACGTACTCGATATAGAAGATTTGGAAGTTGGTATGATACTTGAAGGAGTTGTCCATAACGTCGTGGACTTCGGAGCATTTGTAGATATAGGTGTACATCAGGATGGATTGGTACACATATCAGAATTAACAGAAAAACGTTTTGTCAATCATCCATTAGATGTTGTTAGCATAGGTGACATAGTAGAAGTTAAGGTAATAAACATTGACTTACAACGCAACAGGATAGCATTGTCTATGAAACTATGATTCATTCTAACATAGGCCACTGTTTTTAATTCACTTTTTCAGGAAAAATATAAATACTTTTAAAAAGATAAATAACTACAACTTAAAACTATAACAATTTATCATGATAATTATATGTAAAATCATGGTAGTAGTTTAGAATAAATATAATAAAATTAAATGAATGAAGCATATGAAAAGACTAATATGTTATCATTAATCAGTAATTCTTCAAATAAGAAGAATAAATAACTATCGGAGAAGAGATTATGAAAGACCTTACTGGATTATTCAATCCCAAATCCGTTGCTGTCATAGGTGCATCAACACAAGAAGGAAAAGTAGGTTACATTGTAACAGATAATTTAAAAACATGTGGATTTAAAGGAAAAATATATCCAATAAATCCTAAAGCAGACGGTGAATTACTAGGACTACCAGCATACAAATCAATCACTGATGTTCCCGGAGAAATAGATTTAGCAGTAATGTCCATACCTGCAAGATTCGTAAATCCAACACTGGAAGACTGTGGAAAAAAAGGAGTTAAAAACGTAATAGTATTAACAGCAGGATTCAAAGAAGTAGGTGCAGAAGGAGCTAAACTCGAAGAAGAACTAGTTGAAATAGCTAAGAAATACAACATGAACATTCAAGGACCAAACTGTCTGGGAAGCCTTGACTGTCACACACCACTAAACGCATCCTTTGCACAGGTAATGCCTGAAGCTGGAGACATAGCATTCGTATCCCAGAGTGGAGCAATGACAGTTGCAATTCTCGACTGGAGTATCTTCGAAGGAATAGGATTCAGTAAAATAATCAGCCTAGGAAACAAAGCAGAAACATCAGAAATAGATGTAATCGAAGGATTAGCTGATGACGACAAAACAAAAGTAATACTATGTTACCTTGAAGGAATAAGTGA
>MUZZ01000024.1:382-5911 GCA_003266075.1 Methanosphaera sp. rholeuAM74 | reverse complement strand
TATTCGACTACGGATTAGCATTCTCCAAATCAAACCTACCAAAAGGTAAAAAAATTGCAGTAGTAACAAACGCTGGAGGAGGAGGAGTACTCACAGCAGACAAAATCGAAGACGTAGGATTAGAACTGGTAGAGTTATCAGAAGAAGTAAAAGCAAAACTTAAAGAAGTCATACCAGATGAAGGAAGCGTACAAAACCCAATAGACGTCTTAGGTGATGCTTCACCAGATAGATATGAAAAAACACTAGAAATCATAATGGAAGAAGATGACATAGATAGTGTAATAATCATGGCATGTCCAACAGCATCATACAAACCAAAAGAAGTTGGAGAAGCAATTGTAGCAGCAAAACAGAAATCAGACAAACCATTACTAGTAGTTAACATGGGTGGACCATCATTCGAGGAAGAAAACAAAGTACTAAGAGAAAACGATATATCCACATGTGTATTCCCAGAAACAGCAGTAAATGTTCTAGAAGCACTAGAAAAGTACTCCCACGTTAAAAACGAGGAAAGAAAATCATGTCTTGATGAAATAACAAATGTAAACAAGGAAGCAGCACAGAAAATAATCGACGAAGCCAAAGAAAAAGGAAGAGCAGCACTACTAGGAAGTGAAGCATACCGTGTAGCCAAAGAATACGGTATATCAGCAGCACCAATAGTACTGGCAACAACAAAAGAAGAAGCTGGAGTCGCAGCAGAAGAAATGCAATTCCCAGTAGTACTAAAAATTGCTTCAGACAAAATTTTACACAAAACCGACATTGGTGGAGTACAAGTAAACATTAACTCAAAAGAGGAAGCAGAAGAAGTATTTGAACAGATAATTGCGAGGGCTAAAGAAGCTCACCCTGACGTAGTACCTGATGGTGTTGAAGTACAGAAAATGATGCCTAAAGGTCAGGAAGCATTAGTTGGTATGATAAGAGACCCACAATTCGGTCCAATCATAGGATTTGGTATGGGTGGAATCTANNAAAGGTTACCGTGGAGAAAAACCTAGTGACATTGACGCTGTAAAAGACACAATCAAACGTATAGCTAAACTCACCTTAGACTTAACTGACATCAAAGAGTTAGATATTAACCCAGTATTTGTCTATGAGGAAGGCTCAAGTGCATTAGACATAAAAATGACGTTATAAACATTTTTTGTTTTCATCTTCCCCCCCACTATCCTATTTTTTAATTATTTTTTTTTCGGAATTAAGGACTTATTCTACCACTATTTTTAATCTATCTATCAATTGTTTCAAAATAACTATTAAATACTATGCATGATAAACATTACATTAATCAATTTATTAACATCCATATAATAAAAAGAGGTTTTTATATGATTAGTTACAGAAAACTAACGATAATATTCATGTTATTCGTATCGCTTTTCTTATCGACATCATATGCTTATGAAGATACACATATTGATGATACTATAAACATCCAAGCAGATGATAATACCAGCCATGATTTAAACATAAACAACAACAAATTAAAGCAAAACAAGGAAAATAAGAATATTCGGGTAAGTTCCAAGCCACAAAGTACATCATTAAAACATGATACAAATTCCACTTTAAGAACATACAATAATTCGACTCACCTGATAATGAATGCCAAGATAAAATCTGATATACCAGTAAGTAGTGGATACGTAATCTACAAACTCAACGGTATTACACTAAAAGACAGCAACACAACAAATTATAAGGTAGATGTTGTAAATTCACAGGCAACACTTAACTTATCACTAGATGATTATAGGGGTATATACTATAACAGTCAGGCAGTCTACTCGGGAAGTTCTGTGTTTAATTCGTCACGGGCAAACTATAATACCACAGTAAATACCAGGATTACTCCAACAATCAATGTTACATTGAATCAATCTTCATACTATGGTGGAGACAGGGTGAAATTAACAATCACGCTTAACAGTAGTCAGACAAAGACATTCAACGGAATAGTGATATTCAAAATCAACGGTCAAACACATAAAGATGCAAACAACAACACATTATATGTGAAGATGATTGGTAACACGGTAAATGCAATGTACCAGATACCAAAGGGTTTAAAATCAAATAATATAACAATAACCACTATAACAGAGGGTAATAAATATAACAAGGTACAAATGGATAAAATTATCAAATTAAATCCATTAACACCACATTTTGTTGTCAGTAATGTGAGTGTGGATAATAATAACTACTGCACAATAATGGCAAAGCTAAATGACCAATTCAACAAGAGCATCATAGGAAAAAACACGTTACGGGTTGTAATAGATGACAAGAAGCTGACAGTAAACAATAAAAGCATATCCTATACAATAACCAATGGTGATGTAAACCTAAAAGTAGACCTGAAGGATTATAGCTACACAAAACACAACCTACAACTACAACTCGTCTCAAGTGCAGCCTACAAATCAGCAAAATCAGCTAACTACACACTAATGATAACACCAAAGTACTATACTAAAGTAGAAATAGACACGCCAAAGAAAACTCCTGCCAACTCCAACCTATCACTCAGGGTATACGTCACATACAATGATACATCAAAGCTCAGAACAATAAATGATGGTCAAATAGTAGTAACAATCAACAATCAAACATTAAAAGCTAATGTACGCTATGGAAAAGCAGTAATTAACTATAAAACACCTAACAAGAATGCAACATACACAATCATCGCATCATACCATGGGGTCGGACAGTTAAGGGATTCACAGTCAACGAGGACTGTCACGGTCACATCAAACAAGATTTCACAAGCAGATTCATCAATCAAGGGAAACAAAGACCCAAGCAAGGATAAAATAGCATTAATAAACAACACGCCAAACCTGGCCTACATGAAAAACTATGTATGGGCTGATGAAGACGCTACATACACACTAACTGACAAACAATTTGATGAAGTGCTCAGACAGGACTCATACTGTCTATACCTGAACCATTATCTCTCAAGGTATGTGGCATTCAAAACACAAAACGAATCAAATATTTACCACGTACTAAGAAGACAGAAGTGGAACGTAATAGAAAAGTATGTGAACAATTACTACGTCTCAAAAAATACCAAGACTACGCCAAAGAATATAACGGTTAACTTGAAGGGTAAATCATACACATATAGTGAAGTTAGGGATATGCAGGATGAGGAGTTCACCTGTGGTCCTACTGCATCAAGTGTATGTACACAGGCACTAAGAAGATATGTCAATGAGTACACACTAGCAAAGGACTTTAAAACCTACAAGTACCGGGGAACATATGCCAGTAAAATTCCGTCAGCAATGAATAAGTATAACATCACAGCAAAATACTATTATAAGAGTTCATTTAACGATGCACTGAATCAGCTTTCACAGGGTGGATGCTCACTAGTATTCTATGGAGTAAATCACTACGTTTCAATCATAGACATTAGTAAGGACAAGAGCAAGGTACTGGTATCAAATTCATATATACGTAAGAATGGTGGTGATGGGGGAGATATTCCACATGGCTGGGTTAGCGTATCACTAATGAAGAAGAGATTCTCCTCAGATAGTTTCGCTGGACTAGTATTCAAATTAAAATACAACCTCACATCAACAACGAAAAATAGTGTCAACAATCTATATAACAACTTTGGTACTAAATGGGTAAGACAGAACGTGAATGAAATCATCTGATGTATTCGAAACCTTAAAGATTAGTAACTTATCTTCCACCACTTCCCCTTTTTTCAACTTCTTTTGGATTCTTTTATTTTTTTAAACACGCATAATCAATCCATTTTTGTTTATTAAGAATAGTTAATATGATTTTATGGGATTTGATACAGTTTTTGTTTATTGTTGAATCAAATACTTTAAATAAGTAATTCAACATATATATGTATACTTTAACCATAGTTTTTTGAGGTTTTCAGCATGTTTCATAAACTAAAACGATGTATAGCATTATATATGGGCAAATTTTCCATTATCATCCTAAACTTATTTAAACGAAGTGGAACCGCCCTACCAGGTAAGATTGCTATCACAATCGATAAAGACTTTCTCACTAATATTAACGAGTCATGTGATACGATTATACTTGTCACGGGAACTAATGGTAAAACAACTACCAACAACCTATTATATCACATCCTAAAAGATGATAATATAGTCTTATCAAATACTAGGGGAGCAAACATGATTCAGGGAGTAGCAACAACCTACGTGAGATTCACCAAAGACCACTACGACTATGGAGTATTCGAGGTAGACGAGGGATCACTTGACAGGATAACACGTTACCTAAAACCAGACTACATATTAGTCACAAACTTCTTCAGAGACCAGTTAGACCGGTATGGTGAAATAGAATCAATAGTTGATGAAGTCTACGAGGACATCAAACTACTCTCCGAGGCTAAACTAGTCATCAATGCCGATGACCCATACGTTAACAAGCTAAGAACATTAAATAATGATATCACAACATTCGGACTTAACATAGCACCCAATGATATAATAGAGACAAACCTATTAATAAACAAGTGTCCACTATGCGGCAACACCCTAAACTATACTAAACACACCTACGGACACCTAGGAGACTACACATGCACTGCCTGTGATTTCAACAACAAACAAAAGGATTACACCATCACCAATATAGTTGAAGATGATTCATCACAACAGGTGTCAATCGAACACAACAAATCAACACAGCAATTGAAATTCCCATATAATGGATTATACAATACATACAATCTATGCGGTGTATACACTCTATGTATGCTGTTGGGTCTTGATGCTAAACAGACAATAGAAAAGATNNATATTAACAAAAAATCCTATAGGACTAAGTCAGACGACGAGGATAATATCCCAGAACGTACAAAAGAAGAATATTGTACACATACTAAACGATAACCCCGCAGATGGAAGAGATATCTCATGGATTTGGGATGCAAACACACAATACACCAACGATGAAACGATAAACAAGTACTACTGTAGTGGAATACGTGCAGAGGATATGGCACTAAAGAAGAAATACGATTCAGTCGACACACAAAAAATAGTCATAGACGATAAAATGGAGTCAGCAATAAACAAAGCATTGGCTGATGAGGTTGAAGTAATATACGTACTACCAACATATACTGCGATATTCAATACAAGAGACTATATCGAACAAATTGTTAAGAAGGTGAACTAATATGCAGCTAAACATTATACACCTCTACCCAGATCTACTAAACCTATATGCTGATACAGGCAACATCAAATGCCTAAAAAAGAGGTGTGAAGACAGAAACATCAGTGTAAACGTGATAGAATACACCCTAGATGATGACATTGACATATCACAGGCAGACTTGTTCTTTATAGGGGGAGGATCAGACAGGTCCCAGCAGATGGTCTGCAAGGATTTTTTGAAACACAAGGATTATTTCAGAGAGCTAATAGATGAAAACAAAGTTGTACTAGCAGTATGTGGGGGATACCAGCTACTAGGCTCCAAATACATAGG
>MUZZ01000024.1:0-350 GCA_003266075.1 Methanosphaera sp. rholeuAM74 | reverse complement strand
ATAATAATAGAAAGCAGTCTTGATATTACTCCCAAAACAATTGTGGGCTTTGAAAATCATGGAGGAAGAACTTACAGTAAATACACTCCACTAGGCAAGGTTATAACAGGACACGGAAACAATGATTTTGACAAAATGGAGGGATTAGTATATAACAATTACATAGGAACCTATCTGCATGGGCCACTACTACCAAAAAACCCACACCTAGCAGATTACCTGATACTCAAGGCATTGCAAAACAAGTATGACATCGACGAATTAGAGAAACTAGATGATACAATAGAGTTGTCAGCTCATAACAAAATAATTAAACTTTACCGGTAAAAAAAATTGTGGGGATTATGGAA
>MUZZ01000132.1 GCA_003266075.1 Methanosphaera sp. rholeuAM74 | reverse complement strand
GAACCATACTCTTTATAATTATTTGATGGTTTAAGAGCATATGTATAATAACCATCTGCCAAGGATGGTTTGACTGGAGTTTTATGGAAAGATATTGGGGATGTTCTTTTTAAATGATTATAAGATGAATAAATCTGGTAAAGTATACTGTTCTTATCTTTTGTATGAGCTTCTTCAAAATGATGTAATGCGATATCCCCATTATCTACAATATTCCTAGCGATAGAGTATTTTATTTCCTCTAATTTTTCATAAAAACTATAATATCCTGCATCATAATATGTCCAACTTTCTTTACCTTTAATCTGTTCCTCTAATGAATGATAATGTAAATCATATTCAACCCCTAAAAAAATCGTCAATGACGTAAAAAGTAAATTACTCGTTTTCATAATCCCTAATTTATTAAATGAATATTCCAATAGCCAACTTGCTCCATTTTTAATTACTGTTGAGATATACCCATCGGAATAATTATTATTTTCATTTAAAATTAATGTTTCATACATTATATTATTTTTTTCTATGAACATGCAATTTGGACATTCGTCGTAAGCTTGATGACCATATTCCCCATATTTATCAAATCCATAATCTATTATTTCTCCCGTTTCTAAATTAATACTTAATGCTGTTTGGTTTTCATAATCCCATATTATGAGTAATTCATCGAACATTGCATAATTAACTGCGTTATCCTCGATTTTGTTAAGTAATCTGATTGTGTTGGATTCTATTCGCATTTCAGTTGATTTATTTCTCACATGATTGATAATTTCTGATTCTATGATATTTAGCATACTCGTTGTTGTCATGGTAAATAATAACTTATTTGTATCTTCTCCTGTTATAATCATATCCATATACGGATTTAAAGAATTTAATATGAGTTGGGATGCGTTTATGTAACATTCCATCGTAACTGAACTGGTTCTATTCCATGTAAGACCATACTTTAGTTGCTCAGCATTAGCAAAATCATCATAACAATTTATTGTTTTGAGAGCTACTAAAAAGGTCGAATATGGTAATATATTATAATATGTTAAATTTTTATTTAAATATGTGTTGAAATCATCTCCACTAATTTTAGTGGTTGCGATAGCATAACTTTGAATACATCCCGTGTATTTTAGTGTCATGTTTTCTAGTTGTTGTATTTTCTGTGTTTGTGTTAGTGAGTTGTTTTTCAGTATTGTTTCCTGGTCTTGGTGTGATAGTGTGAATGTTCTCGTGTTTTGTTTATTGTTTATTGTTACTATGGTTTTGTAGATGTTGGGGTTGTTTATGAAGTAGTTGTAGTCTGGTTCTCCGTTGATATTGTNNGCGTAGGTGCTTGTGAGTATGTTTCCGTTGTAGTTGTATTGTTTAGCAAGTTGATTTCGTATTCCTATGTCGGATGTTGTTGTGTAGTTTAATTCTTCATATGGTACTGTGTTTGTTTCTATTATGGCTGTGCTGTAGTCATCTATGTTGAAGTTAATGCTGTCTATTAACTTTATTATTTCACCAGTAATGTCAGGTCTTGTTGTATACTCCACATTAAATTGGTTAATACTGTTGTATAGCCTGTTTGTGTATGTGATTACGGTGGTGTTATCTTGTTTGTATATGGTTATACCAGTAGTTCGTGGCTTATTTAGGGTAGTTGTTGTTTTGATTGTACCATCAAAAGTTTCATAGCTTTTAGTATTACTTGGCATCTGCATAAAGTAAATCCCAAAACACCCTCCATTTAATAAGTAATTAATTTAGCAGTTAGACCAACTAGAGTGCGTTCAAGCAAAAACTTAAAAAAGTGAAATGTAGGGTTTTGTGGAGGGGGTGTTAGAACTGTACTTTTGGTACTGCTTTTTCTTCTTCGTTTGTTTTAAAGAATGTGCTTGTATCAAAGTGGAATAATCCTGCTGCGACGTTACCTGGGAATGTTTGGCATGTGTTGTTGTATTTTAGTACTGTGTCATTGTAGAATTGTCTTGCGTAAGCGATTTTGTCTTCTGTTTCTGATAGTTCTTCCTGTAGGTTGATGAAGTTTGTATTAGCCTTCAAGTCAGGGTAGGCTTCTGCAACAGCAAACAATGTTTTTAAAGCTCCTGTAAGCTGGTTATCAGCTTCTGCGACTTCTTCAACGCTTCCTGCGTTTGCAATTCTGGTTCTAGCATCGGTAACTTCCTGTAACGTTGACTTCTCGTGGGCTGCGTATCCTTTAACTGTTTCGACTATGTTGGGAATCAAATCATTACGTCGTTTGAGTTGGACGTCTACTTGAGCCCATGCATTGTTGACCCTGTTTCTCATGGTTACGAGGCTGTTATACAATGAAATCACATATAGTATCAATGCAATTACAACAATCACTATTATAATCAGGATTATTATTAATAAGATATCCATAATATGACCTCCTAGAGTAGTTAATAGAATATATATGAAGTGGCATATAAAAACTTTGCCATGAAATTGTTGATTAGTAAATGATAAATACAAGCAGGATATATAACATTATATTATAAGATCTGAGCTGAAATTATGAGTACTTTTAAGGATTTACAGCTTCTAAGTGATGCTGCATACTATGATAGGTGTAACTACGTAAACTACAACGTGGACAACATCCTAAAGGAAACTGATAAAATAAAGGATGGGATATACTATGCTAAGGCTGGTAGTAGGGAAGTTCCACTATTCAAGATTCTGATGACAAACCAGTGCAATAATGACTGTGCCTACTGTACAAACTGCAGAAAACACCAATACCAGCGTGCGAGGCTAAGCCCAGAGGCACTAAGCAGGATATATATGCAGTACTATGAGGGGGGACTGGTGGATGGACTATTCTTAAGCTCTGGCATTGTTAAGGATGCTGATACGACGATGGAGGATATGATTGAAGCCGTCAACCTGCTACGTAACAAGTACTCATACAAGGGATATGTACACCTCAAGATAATTCCTGGTGCAAGCAGGGAGCATATACGCTATGCTATGGAATTAGCAGACAGGGTTAGCATTAACATAGAAGCAGCCACAAGGGATGGATTAGATGACCTTTCAAGTACTAAAAACTATGATAAGGACATATTAAAACGTTTGGATTGGATTTNNTTATTGTTGGTGCAAACGATGAAACAGATGAGGAGATACTGAAACAAGTCTATAACCTAAAGAAGAAGTATGACACGTTGTACAATTACTTCAGTAGCTTCAAGGCACTTGAGGGTACACCACTAGAAGAGAGGGAAAGTAGTGACACACGACGTACTGGCAGACTGTACCAGGCAGAGTACCTCTTTAGCCAGTACAACTACAAGGACTCGGATATAATACTGGATGAGAATGGATTTCTTGATTTGAATACTGACCCAAAGTATAGCATCGCATTGGAGCATATGGATGAATACCCAGTGGACGTTAATACTGCAAAGTATAAGGATTTAATCAAGATACCTGGTATTGGTCTTAAGTCTGCCAGACGTATTACACACAAACAAAAGCTTGGAGAAAGAATTGAAAGCCTGCAGGATTTACAGGAGCTTGGAGCTAACATAAACAAGTGTAAGATTTTTGTTAAAACTGGAAAATCATACCAGTCCACCCTGAATTTTAGTTGATGTTGCTAATAATGTAAATAGGCTTTGATGATGATTTAAATCACTTTAAAAAAGCTAAATTTGTGTATATTTTAGTAAATCTTTCAATTAATTGGATAGTGTGTTGGTTAATATGGTTGATAAAAAAAGGTGATTTGTGGGGGTTATATATAGGAGTTATTTCTCGAATAGT
>MUZZ01000071.1:2995-5256 GCA_003266075.1 Methanosphaera sp. rholeuAM74 | reverse complement strand
AACTTGACATACAGGAGGGATGTGATGCTGTTATAGTTAAACCTGCATTAGCATACCTCGACGTTCTAAGGGAAGTTAAACAGAAGTTCAGGATGCCTACAATAGCCTACCAGGTAAGTGGTGAATATTCTATGATAACTGCCGGAATCGAAAAGGGTTACATAACCGAACAACTCCTTGATGAGACCTTAATATCTATTAAACGTGCAGGAGCAGACATGATAATAAGCTACTTTGTACCACAACTAGTGGGTATAGAATAACCATGATTAACCCCCCACCATACATTACTATTTTTTTGTTAAAGATATTCTAAACTCATTCACACTAGATAATACTCTCATAAGAGAATCTCATAAGCAATCTTTAATTAAGCATAAATTAATAAGCTACTTAAAACATAAACTTAATTAATGATAAACATTTAATTACAATAATATTATAAGTGGAGTAATGATATTCATGACACTATCTAGCAGGGATGTTGGAAAATTAGGTGAAATTGCCACACTATTTGAGGTAAGTGGATATCCAAAGCCGGGAAACGTTCATAGGACACAGAACTTTGATGACATGTACTATGAAGACTTTCTCATAAGTAGTGTATGCATAGGTGAACACATAGAAAACGTTGTATACAAGGCACAGAAGTACTCACCATACTTTCTTAACAAGATAAACATGGGAAAAGACATACTAGGATGCGTAGAAAGTGCGAACAAGCTAACAAATACCAACACAAACCTAGGAACAAGTATGCTGATAATACCAATAGCCGCAACATACGCCACACTAACACAAGAAGACTCATTAAACAAGATAGCCAATACAATGGATCTCCTCCTAAGAAACACGGGGGAAGATGATGCAATAGCACTGATAAAGGCAATCATACTATCCAAAGCAGGTGGAATGGAAGGTAAAACAACACAATACGATGCAAACAACAAGAATACCATAAACGACATCATAGAAAACAAAGTCAACATGTACAAGCTTCTAGAAATATCATCAAAATACGATAAAATATCCTACGAGCTAACAAACCAGCTACCAGTCATAACCACAATAGGAACACCGACATTTCTCAAAACAATAAATGAATATTCTATAAACGACACCACACTCCAAACATATCTCACAATACTCTCAAAAACTCCGGACACACTAATAACACGTAAGTATGGTGAAGAAATTGCTCAAACAATTTCAGACAAGGCAACAACCATACTCGAGGATACAGAAGTTGCATCAAAGAAGAGATTAGATTCACTTAATGAATTTGACAAATACCTAAGAAGTAAAAAATACAATCCAGGAACAACTGCTGACTTTACCGCAGCATCAATATTCATGGGATTACTATACAAATACTCTGAATCTGGCATATAATATGATAATGGAGGAAACAATAGGATGATAGATAAAATAGTCAATGAACTACACATATATGAAAAGAAATTACTTAAACAATTGGATGAAAATCCAGAACAAACTCCAGAAGAGATAGCTCAACACGAAGACATGCCATTAAAGGCTGTTACAAGTGCTGCTGGAATGCTCTCAAGTAAGGATATAATAACAGTAGACAAGAAGTCAACAGACGATATTAGCTTGTCCGATGAAGGATTAGACTATGCTCAGCACGGACTTCCAGAACACCGTATATTAAAGGCATTGAAGGATCTTACCACTCCAGAACGTACATCAATCCCAATCAACGAGGTACAAGAAAAGGCTGGAGTAAGCAAAGGCCAAATGAACTTCTCTATCGGAGTACTACTCCGACACAGATGGGTGAAGATGAACAAAGGAGAATTAGAGCTTACCCAGACAGGAAAAAATGTTAACATAGTAGACCTACCACAGGAAAAGTTCCTGAAATACCTGCTACAGACCAAGAAAGTCACATCAGAGCTGGTGCCAGAGGAGTTCAACGAAATCAAGAAGGACATACTAAAAAGGAAAGAACTCTTCAACATAAAAACAAGACAGGACTTCAAATACAAAGTCAACCCTAAGGGAAGAGAAATCCTGGATAAGGGCTTAACCATACAAGACGAGGCAACACAGCTAACCCACGAACAACTAAAGGATGGCACCTGGAAAAACCTACACTACAGGGGATACGACATTAACGCATCAGCTCCAAAGAACTTCCCAGGCAAAATACATCCACTACAGCAGACAATAGAAGAGATAAGAGACATATTCATAGACATGGGATTTGATGAAGCCAAGGGAACAATACTGGAATCAGC
>MUZZ01000071.1:2586-2960 GCA_003266075.1 Methanosphaera sp. rholeuAM74 | reverse complement strand
GGTGGAAACACAGGTTCAGAAGGATGGAATTACAAGTGGGATGAGGATGTTGCAAAACAGATGGTTCTAAGAACACACACCACAGGCTTATCAGTCAGATATCTATCACAACACCAGCCACCACTAAAGATGTTTTCCGTGGGAAGGGTGTTCCGGAGAGAAACAATAAACTACAAGCACTTACCAGAGTTCCACCAAGTAGAGGGCATAGTAGCAGGAGATGACATGAGCTTCAAAAATCTGCTAGGAATACTCAAGGAATTCTACCGTAAACTAGGATTCAAGGTCAGATTCAGACCTGCATACTTCCCATACACCTACCTATCCATAGAATCAGAGATATACGTACCAGAAAAGAAAAGCTGGATGGAACT
>MUZZ01000071.1:1764-2569 GCA_003266075.1 Methanosphaera sp. rholeuAM74 | reverse complement strand
GCATTCGGATTAGGAATAGAACGACTCGCTATGATGAGGTACAACATAGAAGACATACGAATGCTATACCAAAGTGACATAGCATGGCTAAGACAACTACCAGTAACGAAAAACATTAAAACATACTAATGGAGGGGATGATTATGGTTATAAACTCACTAGAACTAAACTTACAAGCTATAACTAACACGATAACTGTTTTAGAAAAAGAAAATAAGGCAGAAAACGAGGAAAAAATAGCATCACTAAAAAAGGAAAGAGACCATCTACTTAAAGAACTAAAAGTACTAGAATAAACACTATTACCTAGTACTAACACTATTCTTATTTTAGAAAATATTATTTATGATACAAACAACCAGATTATTTTTTTATATTATTAGGAGAAAATGATAATGCAACTATTAGTAAGCGCAATAAACTTAGAAGAGGCAAAAGAAGCCCGAGAAGGTGGAGCAGACATACTCGACGTGAAAAATCCTAGGGAAGGATCGCTTGGAGCAAACTTTCCATGGATAATCAGACAAATAGCTGACTACGCAGGTACTGACATAACAGTAAGCACGACCATAGGTGATGTGCCATACAAGCCAGCAACAGTATCACTAGCAGCACTAGGAGCTGCATACTCTGGTTCAAACTATATAAAAGTAGGATTACATGGACCAGCCAACTACCATGAGGCAAGAGAAGTCATGGAAAACGTCGTAAAAACAATCAAAGAATATGATGAATCCATCACAACAGTAGCCTGTGGATACGCAGACAGCTACAGGACAAACTCAGTAAATCCATTAGACGTAGT
>MUZZ01000071.1:0-1584 GCA_003266075.1 Methanosphaera sp. rholeuAM74 | reverse complement strand
TCTAGGAAAAATAGGAAAAAAACACTACACAATTATATGGGGCATTATATGAGTAAATTTATGGATAAATTAACAAAAGCAGAAGATACATACACGTTTGACGATTTTTTAATAAAACCGGGACTATCAAGCATCGAACCAAAGGATGTGACACTAGAAAGCCAAGTGTCAACAAATCATCAGCTAAACATACCAGTAATAAGCTCGGCAATGGACACAGTAACCGAATCAGAAATGGCAATAGCACTTGCAAGGCAGGGAGGACTAGGAGTAATCCACAGAAACATGACAATCGAGGATGAAGTACACCAAGTACGTAAAGTAAAATATGCAAATGAATTAACAGTAAAAGATGTAATCACCATAAAACCAGATGAAACACTTGCAGATGCAAAGGAGATAATGGACGTAGAAGACATCAGTGGATTACCAGTAGTTACAGATGAAGACGTAGTTGTTGGGATAATCAGTCGAAGAGACATCAAACCATTAAGGGGAAAATCATTAGCCAAAAAAGTATCAGAGGCAATGAC
The DNA here is from genome assembly GCA_003266075.1 of Methanosphaera sp. rholeuAM74. GTDB lineage: Archaea > Methanobacteriota > Methanobacteria > Methanobacteriales > Methanobacteriaceae > Methanosphaera. Next base: position 1,051 of record MUZZ01000071.1, on the reverse strand, counting down.
ACAAAACGTTGTAACCATATCAGAGTCAACAGACACAGAAACAGCACTGGACTTAGCATATGAAAACAAGGTTGAACGACTCCCAGTAGTTTCTGATGACAACAAGCTAGTTGGAATAGTGACTATGAAGGATATTCTCGAACGTAAGAAATATCCATTAGCGGCAAGAGATAAGGATGGAAGATACCTAGTTGCAGCAGCATGTGGACCATTCGACACAGACCGTGCAATGGCATTAAGTGATGCTGGAGCAGATATAATAGCAATTGACAGTGCACATGGACATAAAACGGATATCATAAAATCAGCTAAGGAAATGAATAAGAACATAGAATCAGATCTTCTACTGGGAAATATTGCTACAAGACAAGCAGCTGAAGACATTCTCAAAGCCGAAATTGATGGTATAAAGGTGGGAATTGGTCCAGGTTCAATATGTACGACGAGGATAGTTGCTGGAGTCGGAGTGCCACAACTTAGTGCAGTATCCAATGTGGCAGACGTTGCAAGTGACTATGGAATACCAGTAATAGCTGATGGTGGATTAAGATACTCTGGAGACGTTGCTAAGGCATTGGCAGTGGGTGCAAATGCTGTGATGATTGGAAGTCTACTGGCAGGAACAACTGAGTCTCCAGGACAAATGACTATCCGTAATGGACGTCAATACAAGCAATACCGTGGAATGGGTTCACTAGGTGCGATGACTGGTGGTGTCGGTGCAGGTAAAGACAGNNTCATCAATGGGCTACGTCGGAGCCAAATCAATAAAACAGATGCATGAAAAGGCAGAACTAGTACACATAACACCGAATGGTATGTCTGAAAGTCATCCACACGACATCACAATAACAAATGAAAGCCCTAACTACCATCCACGAAGTTAATCAACAAAAAAAATGAGGGGTGTAGATTTTACCTATAATGGTAAATTGACGAACTTTTCTATTTTTATATTTTTTTCACATGCTTTCTTCTTATTTTCCCTAGACATATACAATGCTAGGTCAGAGTAGTTATACTGTGCCTTCTTAAGTGAATCCACTATCGT
>MUZZ01000070.1 GCA_003266075.1 Methanosphaera sp. rholeuAM74 | reverse complement strand
CCTTCTTAAGTGAATCCACTATCGTTGAAACCTCTGACAACTTTTTAAGACCATTATCAGTTTCTACTTCGATCACCATGTCTTTGAATGATAATGCTTCAGGTAAATCGATTATTACCTCTTCTGGTGCGATGTCTAAATTATGGGCTATCTCTTCTTCGGCTTCTGTTAGAATCTCTGCATCCATATTAACAATTTTCTCTGGGTTTTCAAAGTTTGCTAGATTAACTGTGTCAATCTTCTTGTATAAATGTCTGGTATCTAAGTTTTTCATGGTTTCCTCTGGTAATCCAGTAGTGTTACGTGCAATATTAATTAAATCACCATCATCTAAGAGTTTAAGATCTTTTTCTTCAACTATTTTATCGTTGAGTAGTTGTTTTAGGCAGACTCTGAACATCGCATTGACTATGCGTGTGGTATGATGCTGGTAAACTGTAGGATACATGAAATATCTGGCAAGAAGTGTTGATTCAGCTGCCTGTACTCCTTTCTGTGTTAGAATGATATTGTCATTCTCATCATATTTTAAGCTGTAGAGTAGTCTTTCTGTGTCTATTACACCATATGCTACTCCAGTATAATAGGAATCCCTTATGAGGTAATCCATTCGGTCAACGTCCAAATCACTTGATATTATCTGACCATACTTTGTTTTACCATCAATTATCTTTGTAATATAGTTTGCATTGAACTTTTCGGTAATTATGTCGGTAATTGCTGAATTTCTTATAATGTCTTTTGTCACGGTTTCGTGTTTGTGTTTTAGGGCTCTTTCGGATACGTGTGAAAATGGGGCATGTCCGATGTCATGTAGTAATCCACAAACTCTCAGTAATTCTATTACATCCTCCTCTAATCCTAGTCTTCGTGATAGTTTACTTGCTAAGTATAACGTTCCAATTGAATGTTCAAATCGGGTATGGTTAGCTCCCGGATAGATGAGGTTAGTAAATCCTAACTGTTTTACTCTTCTTAACCTCTGCATTTCCACGGTATCCA
>MUZZ01000173.1:3921-4383 GCA_003266075.1 Methanosphaera sp. rholeuAM74 | reverse complement strand
AGGATGCATCGCAAACTGGATGTTACATCCACCCTGTATACCCAATGCCCTGATAATTTTTATAGAAGCATTCCTTAGCCTCTGACAGTCTGCATCAGATAGTGTCTGCGTCGGTGCTACTACCACACTTTCACCAGTATGTATACCCATAGCGTCAATGTTTTCCATGTTACATACTATGATACATGAGTCATTCTTGTCACGCATTACCTCATACTCTATTTCCTGCCATCCTAGAACAGATTCATCTATCAGTACTTGGTCGTTGAAACTCATATCCAATCCGTGGTTGACGATTTCCTCGAATTCTTTCTTATTGTTTGCTATTCCTCCACCTGTTCCACCAAGAGTAAATCCTGGCCTTACAATCACTGGATAGCCAATATCTTCTACTGCTTCGAATGCTTCTTCTAATGAGTTTACTGCATGACACTTTGGTATAGGTTCATCAAGTTCTTCCAT
>MUZZ01000173.1:2461-3865 GCA_003266075.1 Methanosphaera sp. rholeuAM74 | reverse complement strand
ATCTTTGCAACTATATCTGCTGTTAGTGGTTCTACGTAAACCTTGTCTGCTGATTCAATATCAGTTTGTATTGTTGCAGGATTACTGTTGACAAGGACTGTTTCCACGTTTTCCTCACGTAGTGACTTACATGCCTGTGAACCACTATAATCGAATTCTGCTGCTTGACCGATTTGGATAGGTCCTGAACCAATTATTAATACTTTGTTTATGTTTTCATCCTTTGGCATTATACTTTAACTCCTAAAATATTTGTCTACAGGTCTAATCTTTGTAATTCTTTATTGCTTCAACGAATTTGTCAAAGAATTTCTTTGAATCATGTGGTCCAGGTCCTGCTTCTGGATGATATTGTATACATGATATCGGCAACGTCTTATGCACTATTGCTTCTGGTGTCCCATCGTTAAGATTTATCTGTGTAATTTCTAGGTCAGTATCCTCTATGGATTCTGGGTCTAATGAGAAGCTATGGTTCTGTGAGGTTATATACACTCGTCCAGTTTCCAAGTTCTTTACTGGCTGGTTTGAACCCCTGTGTCCAAACTTCATCTTGTAGACCTTTGCACCATAGGCTAATGCTATTATTTGCTGACCCAGACATATACCTGCCACAGGCATCCTCTCTGCCACTTGTCTTATGGTTTCCTGTATCGTGTCAACGTTTTCTGGATTACCTGGTCCACTTGAGACAAGCACTCCATCCACGTCCAAGCTTAGAACATCATCTAGTGTTGACGTTGCAGGTATTAGTGTTACCCCAACATCCTGTAGTAACAAGTGGTCTATGATATTCTTTTTTACCCCACAATCCAGTACTGCGACGTTGTATTCTCTTCGCTCATTTATTAGCTTAGGCTCTTTTACCGTGACCTTATCGACTAGGTATAAGTCCTCTAAGGCATCCTGTCCTAAGACTATCTTCATTAGTTCTTCGTCACTTATATCCGTATTTGCTACGGCAGCCTTCATAGAACCTTTCTCTCTTATCTTCAGCGTCAATGCACGTGTATCTACGCCACTGATTCCTGGAACACCATAATCCTCCAAGAACTCAGATAGCGTTTGTTCACTCTTCGGATGACATGGCTCTTTACATACCTGTCTTACAACGTATGCCTCTGCCTTAATATCATCTGACTGATACCAGTCCTTGCATACACCATAATTTCCTTCTAAGGGATATGTTGACATTAATATCTGACCCTTGAATGATGGATCGGTTAACGCTTCAACATAACCAGTCATTGAAGTTGAAAATACAATTTCACCAGTTTTAATGGTTTCGGCACCAAAACCTTCACCTTCAAGAATCGTACCATCTTCTAATGCTAATTTTGCAGTTTTTACCACTTTTTAACCCCAATTTTAATTAAATTACATGATGTAGTAATCATATTTCCT
>MUZZ01000173.1:0-2364 GCA_003266075.1 Methanosphaera sp. rholeuAM74 | reverse complement strand
ATATTAAAATTACATAAAATAATCTAAAAACAAAAACCTCCCATAAACCTAAACAAAGAGTTATGATTCTAGAAATATTTCACTTTTTAACATATTTCTTCATAGTCCATTCCTAATATTAATATATTGTAGTTACTACTAAAAAAAACTAACGAAAAAAATAGAATATATGATAAATAGTGTAGAACAAAAACAGAGCAAAATAGTAGTAAAAGATAGCTAATTGTAACTATTATTGTACTGCATAATCACTCCATCCTCGAAATCGGAGTAATACTCCTCTATCTCATCAACCACACGGAAACCATGATTAATGTAGAACCTGATAGCGTCAAAGTTGGATTTACGTACTTCTAGGTTGATTACCTTAATAGAATTTCTCTTAAAGATGTACTTAACCTTCTCCAAGAGTAGTGAGCCAACATTCATGTTCCTAAACCTTGAATCGACTGCGATAGCTATAATGTGTCCAATGTCGTCACTTACCCAGAAGATCACATAGCCTACAATGATACGACCCACCTGTGCAACAAGAAAACCAGCACCATGCTTATATAAATCGAGGAGTATGCCGATAGGGTAAGGATCATCAAAGGAGTCAAACTGGATATTGATGACAAAATCCAAGTCACTAATTTTAAAATTCCTAATAATCATAATAAACAAACCATCCCAATTCCACATAGTATAATAGTAGTTTCCATATATTCACAACCACATAACAGAAACGCAGAAAATCAAACACTTAATTAATAGTTATTATAGTAATCAATATATAACATTAATCCAGTTGATTTACTCAAGTAGTTACGCCATATTATTATCGACCTAAATAATAGTCCACACTGAGGATAAGTCAAAATGACATCATTTAATAAACATAAAATGTAATACTTAAATATAGAAGCATTACTGGAAATGGGATTGCTATGACGAAAATATGGAAAAATTTCATAGAATACGTTACCACAAGGTATTCAAATGCAGAAAAGATAGTGGAAGTAGGAGTTGGAAACATTTACGAACCAAGCAGGTTATTGACACAGCAAATGCCAGATACAGAAGTTTTAACAGTAGACATAAAGCCCACACGTACTGAAACCATAAAAGATGACATAACCAACCCAACAAGACAAATATACGAAGATGCCAACCTAATATACTCTATTAGACCACCAGAAGAGCTACAGCCACATATACTACGATTAGCAGTCAACCACCATGCAGATGCCATGATAAAGCCATTTTCCAGTGAAGAAATAAATCCCCAAATAAGACGGAAAATGAAAATGATAAACTACAAAAAAATGGTATTCTACACATACGAAGGAGAATAAAATGATGAAATGGGAAGAACAAAGCATAGAAAACGTACTAGTAGAAGTAGATTCGACACTAAACGGATTAACAAACACCCAAGCACAAGAACGCATAAAAGAATACGGACCAAACATCCTAAAAGAAAAAGAAGGAATAAGTCAAATAAGGAAGTTTCTAAACCAATTCACCGAACCATTAATGTTACTCCTANNAATATTCCTAGTAGTAGTATTCAACGCAGTAATGGGATACAGACAGGAACGACAAGCAGAAAATGCCATGGAAAAACTCAAAAGCATGACACAAAAGACCTGCATCGTCATAAGAGACGAACAAAAACAGGAAATAAACTCCGAGGAAGTAGTAGTAGGTGACATAGTAGTCGTAGAAGAAGGAGACTCCATACCAGCAGACATGAGAATAATCGAAAGCTTTGACCTAAAAATCAATGAATCATCCCTCACAGGAGAATCCATAGCCGTCACCAAGACACCAGCAATAGACACAACTGATGACCACACCAACATGCTATACTCAAACACCACAGTAACACGTGGAAGGGCAAAAGCAGTAGTAGTGGCAACAGGAATGCAGACAGAGATAGGAAAAATTGCACAACTAATCCAAGAAGAAGCAGACGACGAAACACCACTACAAAAGAAATTAGACAAGCTAGGAAAAACCCTGGGACTGCTATCAATCATCATATGTGTACTAATATTCATACTAGAAACTCTGCAAGGATTTGCTCCAGCACAGACATTCATGACAGCAGTATCACTAGCAGTAGCGGCAATACCCGAAGGACTACCAGCAATACTTACACTCACACTTGCACTGGGAATGCAGAAAATGGCAAAAAACCATGCCATAGTAAGAAAACTATTAGCCGTAGAAACACTAGGCTCATGCTCAATAATATGCAGCGACAAAACAGGAACACTAACCTTGAATAAGCTCAAAGTAACAGACTACCACCACACAAACCCAGAAAAGTCACAACTCATATGCAGACTATGTAACAATGCAAAAGTAGATAATGGT
>MUZZ01000276.1 GCA_003266075.1 Methanosphaera sp. rholeuAM74 | reverse complement strand
AACAGTTCCGTGCAGCCGTTTGGGGTCAGAGTAACTCATAAACAGCAGGAACTCGCTGCGCTCATCGCGTGTCTTGAGGCGCTCAGGAGCGGATGCACGACGTTCTGCGAATTCTTTTATACGAACCAGGATCCCGAGCTTGCTGACGTGTGTATTGAAACCATGCAAAAAACGGGTATCCGCAGCGTTCTCATGCGTACCTTTCAGGATTACGGCGAGGAATATAATGTTCCGGACTGCTATATCGAACCGGTAAAAAAGGCGATCAGGGAAGTAGAACGTCTGAGAAATAAATACCCTACCGATGACATGCTTTCGATCTGGACAGGACCTGAAGTGACCTGGGCGATGACCCGGAAAGGCTACGAGGAGATACTGGAATATTGTCTGGACCGGAATGTGCGTTATACCATGCATCTTAACGAAACGCCGGAGGATAATGAAATGTGCCGGCGCCATTACGGCAAAAACATTGTGGAGCTTCTTGATGAGATCGGCCTGCTGACCGATCACTTCCTCGCGGTGCATTGCGTATACCTTACGCAGGACGAAATAAAACTTTTTGGCGAAAGAGGCGTCTCGATCAGTCATAACCCTGCGGCGAACCTGTACCTTGGCTCCGGGATCGCGCCTGTTCCGGCCTGCCTCCGCGAAGGGATCAATATATCACTGGGGACCGATGGCGCTGCGAGCAATAATACGACCGACATGCTTGACACGATGAGACTGACGGCTCTGATCCATAAAGGAGTCAACCGCGATCCGACAGCTATGAGTGCGGAAAAGGTTGTTGAGATGGCGACTACAGGCGGTGCAAGATCGCTCGGAATGGAAAAAACGATCGGCTCTCTTGAGGTCGGCAAAAAGGCCGATATCATTCTGTTTGATCCCGGACGTATCAGATCCATTCCGATGCACGATCCTGTCGCTACCCTTGTGTATTCGGCATCTGCCGAAAACATCGATACAACGATCGTAAACGGAAAAGTCGTTTACAGTAAAGGCAGCTTTTCGTGTGGTATTGATGAGGAACAGCTGATCGCATCAGTCAAAGATTGTCTGAAGCTTTCGTTTTAGCTGTTCACGCCATCCCGGCCGGACCTGCTTTGCTTCACCGGCCCGTGGCAGCGTGTAGTCCGCTTCACAGTTTCCGGTAAATCCGGGAAACATACCTATCTGTTTCACATGTTCTTTGAATTCCTTATATGACATATTCCTGTTAATATCATGATCCCAGAGTTTGGCGGAATTCGCCCAGCTGCGGTATTCGGTATCATCCCATACGGTGTCGGCAGTTTTATAATCAGGACTGTCAGACCAGATACAGAAATAACCACCGGCATAGCTGCTTTCCGGGATCAGTGTTTCTTTTTGCTTCGGACCTGCGCAGTTTCGCGGATCCCAGTTCTCGTAGATGTATTGGCCGGAGCAGTATCTGCGTGTGCGGTCCATGATATCTCCGCCGCGTCTGTCCATGCGGATCACATAATAGCACCAGTCTGTATTGCTGCTGTGTATCTTATTACCGAAAGAAGCCAGCATTTCCATAGGTGCGTAATCGTTGCTCCAGTAAATTATATCGATGGATGGATCAAGAGCGATATGCTGATTATCAATGCGCAGAAGCTGATCGTTCCATACCCGGCAGCTGAATCCCTTCTCTCCAAGATGCTCGCTCAACTCGTTCAGATATGTAACAAAGGTATCACTTGCAGAACCGTTTTCAATGCCCAGCTCATCCTGTGCATAGGCAGCCCAGTGTTCCATGGCGAACCAGAGCTCATTGGGCGAAAAACTCCTGCCGCCTGCGGTGGCACCGCTCCAGCCGAAGAGTTCATCACCGCCGATGCAAAAGTGTGTGCTGCCCTGCGCGGCAAAAAAGTCCGCATATTCATCGATCAGTGAATTAAGAAAAGCAACAGCGGTTTTGTTCGACAGATCGATTCCCGAATTGCTGAATGCAGAGCGGGAGCCGTTATATACATAATAGTTTGATATATTGCTTCCTCCCTCGTCTGTAGCGGAGTAAGTCTGTCCCTGATATGTAAAACTGAACCCGGGTTCTTCAGCTGCATGAGCAGCATATTTTTGGATGATATAGCGCAGATGTCCCGGACTGTCCAGCTCAGGGATTATCTCTATGTGGTACATGCGTGCTGTTTCGCAGATCGAGGTCAGATCATCAAAACTGAGATAATCGCCTTCGTTAAGCCACGGATACAGAGCGGACTCAACTCCGAATCCTTCGGCATCGGAAAAATGCAGATGCAGCGAGGTGTAACGCTGCCATGACAT
>MUZZ01000005.1:1101-1899 GCA_003266075.1 Methanosphaera sp. rholeuAM74 | reverse complement strand
TCGTCTAGGTATTCCTGTGCCAACTTGTCATCAGTATATGTTCGGGGAATCTTTTCTATTATCTCTTCAAGCATTTTATGACCAATGGCAATGGCATATGGGTACTTGCATATGTCCTCACCATAGTTATCAACTAGTTCTTCTCTGTTTTTGTCAAAATCTGCTATACCATACACGTCACTTAGCTCTTCCAGCTTTTCTATTATCATCATAGTACTATCCCTCACACTCATTTATTTTAATACAGTATTAAATTACGTTATACAATCCTGTTAATTAGCCATAAAAGATGGGTCTATGTTAAATGATAGTACAACATCATTTAAGTATTTTATTGTATTTAATTCAAATTTTTCTGTTAGCATAGCAATAGCCTTATCTTTTGCAGTGTTCTAATAACACTATTTGATACAATTATGACTTATGGTGGTATATCTATGAATAATTAAATCATAGGTTTTACTCATCGAAGAGTAGTTATGGAAGATTAACGTCTATAGATACAAATGAAAACTTCATCTCATATACATAAAACCATGGTGTAACATTATCATGGAATAAGTTTAAACAAAAATAGTATCCAGTAATAGACATGGACTGTTAATGCCAGTATTTGAAAAAAGAAGATAGAAATAATTCTCAATAAGATAAAAATTCTAGTATATTATTTAAATCATGTTATACAAATATAATATTAGAGATTTTGATATAATACAATTAATCATTATTTACGAAACTTAGTTAACTAATTATGGTTTTTGGGCATATACTTAATTGATATAACAACAATTAATATGG
>MUZZ01000005.1:0-1006 GCA_003266075.1 Methanosphaera sp. rholeuAM74 | reverse complement strand
CTGATTCAAAGCCAGAATACTCAACGTTCTCATGGATTGCTATGCTGTTTTCTGCCGGAATGGGTATAGGATTAGTGTTCTATGGGGCTGCTGAACCACTATCATTATATGCGGTGACAGCACCAGAGGCAACACTCTACTCACAGCAGGCAATGCTCGACGCACTAAAATACTCTTTCTTCCATTATGGTATCTCTGCATGGTCAGTATATGGGATGGTAGCATTAGCCATAGCATACTTCAAGTACAGGAAAAAAGAAGTACCTAACATCTCATCAACACTCAAGCCAATATTCGGAAAACTCACGGAAGGAAAACTCGGAAACGTTGTGGACGCACTAACAATATTTGCAACAGTAGTTGGGGTAGCAACCTCACTGGGACTGGGAGCAGTACAGATAAATAGTGGGTTAAACTATATATTCGGAGTCATACAATCAATAAACGTACAAATAATAATCATAGTCATAGCAACAGTACTCTTCTTGACATCGGCCATGTCTGGTATAAACAAGGGAGTAAAAATACTCTCCGACACAAACATAGCCCTAGCTGTACTGTTAATGATAGTAGCCATAGCGATTGGTCCATCACTGGACATTGCAAACTTCTTCATAGAAGGTATTGGAGCATACATGAACGACTTCATCAGGCTCAGCTTCAGGACAGCCGCATCTGGTACACTAGCACAACAGGAATGGGTACAGGCGTGGACGGTATATTACTGGGCATGGTGGATTTCATGGTCACCATTTGTGGGTGTGTTCATAGCAAACATATCTAAGGGAAGGACTATACGGGAGTTTCTAACATACATCCTCCTAGTTCCATCTGTATTCTCATTCGTATGGTTCTCGGTATTCGGAACACTGGCAATGAACATAGCAACACCGACGAATCCAGTTATACATATGTCAATAGATCAGATGCTCTTCGGAGTATTCAGTCAATACCCATTAGCCCTAGCACTGTCAATCATAGCGATAATACTGGTATTCATATACTT
>MUZZ01000264.1 GCA_003266075.1 Methanosphaera sp. rholeuAM74 | reverse complement strand
GAAGATGGCAGCTTTACGGTCCGCAACCGGAATCTGTTCACCAACACGGATAAGTTTGCCTGCGTGGCGACGCTCTTTAAGAACGGTGAAGTGGTCGAGGAGAAGAGCGGACGGATCAGTGTGGAGCCTCTTTCTGAAGGAACCTTCCCTCTGATGTTGCAGATACCGGAGGAACCGGGTGAGTACACGACGAGAATTTCCTTCCGCCTGAAGGAAGATACTGCCTGGGCGGCGGCCGGCCACGAGGTTGCTTACGGTGAAACCGCGACGGAGCGCTCAGCGCCGAAGGCATTAAGGTCCGGAAAGCCGGAAATCATACGTGGATGGCACAACGTGGGCGCAAGAGGAGAGAACTTCGAGGCGCTGTTCTCGATTCTGCACGGCGGACTGGTTTCCTATAAGTACAAGGGCCGCGAAATGGTGAAATCACAGCCGAAGCCGAATTTCTGGCGGGCTATGACGGACAATGATCTTGCCAACCTGCTCCCGATGCGGGCGGGTATGTGGCGGAATGCGGGTCTCTACAGTACCATTAAGACGGGGCACGGCTATGGCGGAACCATCTGTGATGTAAATGAGACGGATCACAGCCTGGTGGTGACCTATACATATCACCTTTGCACACAGCCGCAGAAGGACTGCTTCGTGCGCTATGAAGTGTTTGCGGACGGGGAGATCCAGGTGAACATGCGGATGGACGCTTCCGCGGACGTGGGTGAGCTTCCTGCCTTCGAGATGCTGTTCACGATGGATGCGGACTTTGACTGCCTGAAGTGGTACGGTCTGGGTCCGGAAGAGACCTATATGGATCGCTGCCACGCGAAGCTGGGCCTCTATGAGAATAAAGTGGCCGACAATATGGCGAACTATCTGCGTCCGCAGGAGTGCGGCAGCAAGATGGGCGTGAGATGGGCCTCCGTGACGGATGAGGAGGGCTGCGGCCTGATGTTCCTTACGAATGGGCTGCAGTTTTCCGCACTGCCGTATACACCGCATCAGGTGGACACGGCGGAGCATCCCAATGAGCTGCCGCCGGCCCTCAGCACGTTCGTGCGGGTCGGGGAGCAGATGGGCGTCGGAGGCGATGATACCTGGGGCGCACTGGTGCATCCGGAGTATCATCTGGACAATACAAAGCCCATGGAGATCACCTTCAGTTTTAAGGGGATCTGAAAAAGAATGCTGAAGAAAAGAGATATCATGAGGCGTCATAAGCGCGCTGTGTGAGTTAAGAACCTGAAAGTCGTTTTCAGGGAAAAGATAAGGCCGGGCTTAAGCCCGGCCTTCTTGTAACGGTTTAGTCAATCTGAACGGTCACACCAGATTTTTTTTTGGTGACTTTTTGGGGGGAGAATAGTATAATAACCCCCAACGAAAGAAAAAGGAGGGGTGGACACGGATTATGACTCAATCTGATGTCCCGCGAAAAGCGATGAGTAAAAATCTGATTACCAAAATCGCAGCAACAACAATGACAGCGGCGCTGGTCCTCGGCCTTGGCGCAGGCCTTGTATCCGCAGATGATGGTGACAGGAAGATCACCGTGGGCGTCAATCCTGTTCCGCATGCGGACATTATGGAAAATACGGTGAAGGATGTTCTCGCTGAAGCCGGATGGGAGCTTGAGGTGGTGGTCTTCCAGGACTATGTGCTTCCCAACACCTCTCTGGAAGAGGGTGAGCTGGATGCCAACTATTTCCAGACTCTCGGATACATGAACAATCAGAATGAGGAAAATGGTCTTCATCTGGCAGCGGTCGCCGGTGTCCACATCGAGCCGATGGGCATTTACACCCAGAAATATAAGTCTCTTGAGGAGCTGCCGGACGGAGCTGAGATCGGTATCCCGAACGACCCGGACAACGGCGCCCGCGCCCTTGCGCTTCTTGTTCAGAAAGGCCTGCTGACTTCTGTGGGCGCGTACGGAACAGACGCCAATGCCACATTTGAGTCCGTTTCTGACGATGCGGAAGCCAATCCTCACGGCTATAAGATCACACCTCTGGAAGCAGCCAGCCTTCCGCTGTCCCTTCCGGATCTCGATGCTGCCTGCATCAACGGCAATTACGCGCTTGGCGCAGAGCTTCCTTCAAACTATCCCGCTCTTGAGATCGAGGAGTTTGATGATGAGACCAGCGTGCGCAGAACCAACTTCATCGTTGTGAAGCAGGGAAATGAAGAGACCGAAAAGACAAAGGCTCTCGTCGAGGCGGTAAAGTCCGATGCTGTCAAGGAATACATCGATGAGCAGTACAAGGGATCTGTAATCGCTTCTTTTATTGATCCGGAATAATCATGATTACGATAACGAATGTGACGAAGACCTTTCAGGACCTGACGGTCCTGAAAGGTATTTCGCTGTCTGTGGAGGATGGCGAGATATACGGAATCATCGGGCAGAGCGGAGCCGGAAAATCCACGCTCCTGCGATGTATCAACGGACTGGAATCCTATGATTCCGGGGAAATCGTCGTGGACGGGACAACCGTCAACGTAAAGGACAAGAGCTCCCTGCGCAATCTGCAGAAGCGGATGGGGATGATCTTCCAGAACTTTAACCTGCTTGAGCGGCTCGATGTGTATGACAATGTGGCCCTGCCCATGAAGTTCTGGGGAATCAACACCCGCTCGGAAGAGAGCAAACGAAAGATTCTCGATCTCATACATCTGGTGGGACTGGATGAAAAGGTGCATGCCCGGCCGAGAGAGCTCTCCGGCGGACAGAAGCA